>CAZTBE010000001.1:0-38913 GCA_964611745.1 uncultured Methanosarcinales archaeon
TATTTTAAAGAATTATCTCTTTTCTATGAAACCTTTTAATCTCTTCAACCATATCACTTGCAAGATAAGTAAATCCTTTTTTCTTCTTCAATGATATATCCCCAATCAAGCCGTTAAAATACGCTGCATTTGCTGCAGATTGTAATAAAGATAATCCTTGCCCTAAGAAACCAACACATAAGCCAGCTAGAACATCTCCTGTCCCTGCTTTTGACATTCCAGCATTTCCAGTTTTATTGAATAATATTTTATTTTTTGATATTATCTGGTCAACAGAGGCTTTTAGCAGAACAACATTATTTTTTAAGTGTTTTCTAAAATTGTTCTCATCTAATTTAGAATTTTTTAACAATATTTTAAATTCCCTATGATGGGGCGTAAGTATTGCATTTTTAACGTCTTGCAACCTTATAGATTTTAACGCATCTGCATCAATAACCAATGGTTTCTTTGTTTCTTTTACGTATTTCTTTACAAAAGATTTTGCATGCATTCCAATACCATTGCCAATCAGAACAGCATCATATTTTGATTCTTCTTTTAGAACATCTTTAGCTCTTGATGCATCAAAATTATCTCCTTTGTATTTCTTAACGACCAAATCAGGGCTTAATGCATTTATAGCCCATCCAACTTTCTCAGGAGCCGCAACAGTAACCCAATCCACTCCAGACCTTAAAGCTGCTAAACCAGCTAAAGCAACTGCTCCAACATAATCCCTAGAACCTCCAATAATAAGAACCCTACCATTATCCCCTTTTTTACTGGTTGCTTTTCTTTTCGCTAATTTAATGTCTTTTTTTGATATGTATTGCATTTTTATTATTTTTACATTGGATTATTTCAATCTTATGTTCACAATTATTTGTTATTTTATTATTTAATATTTTATATTAATCTCATTTGGCATTGAAAATATTTTTAATTATTAATCATTGTTTTGTTTTTATTATTTTTAATTTGATGTTTTTTATTTTTATTGTATTTTTAATTATTGTACTTTTTCTTTGATGCCAATATCAACAACAATAGTCTTGTCCTTATAATCCTTTAAACCTTTTTTCATATCATGCATTGTAATTATTAAATCCGGCTCAAAATAAACATTTGCTTTCTCTCCGGTATCTGGATTTACACCAGAAGGGACATCAATAGATACTTTATTGGCTTTTGTTTTGCTTAAATTATTAATTAAAGTTGCTAATGGATCCTTAATCTCTCCTTCAATTCCAGTGCCAAAGATAGCATCAAGTATTATATCATAATCAGAGAAATCTACTGCTTCCAAAGTAAGCATTTGTATCATTTCATTGTTTTCTGTTTTCTTAAAATTAGCTAAAGATTCTTTCTTTAATTTTGAATCATCTCCTATAAACAAAACATCAACCTCTGCATCATTGCATAAATGCCTTGCAGCAACAAAGCCATCTCCGCCATTATCCCCGTGATATGCAACAATAAGGATTCTTTTGTCTTTTAATTCAAATTTCTCTTTTAAGGCATTGTATATTGCTTTGCCTGCATTATCCATCAAAACAACTTTTGGAATGCCACAATTATCCTCTAGTTGTTTCATTTCCTGGATTGATATCATTCTTATAGTTTTATTATTGAGTTGTTTATAAATTTTGATGTTTATATTTTATCAATTTTTATTGATTTATTCTTTATTGATATTTTTATATTTATCATTGAATTAATTGTTGTAATTTAATAATTGAACTAACTATGATCTTGCAAAAACTCTTCAATTTTCCTTTTTGCATCCATATTCTCATCAAACTTCTTAATCAGCTCTTCTTTGTTACCTATATAATTAGATTCTTCAAGAAAATCAGTAAAATCTATCTTTTCAGCATTTTCAAACCTTTTCAGAAAGAGGCTGTATGGATAATTCATTGCAGGCCTTAATTTTTTTTGCTTCATTAAATCCACTATTGTTTTATTGACCCATTCTGTTATATGATCGAACTGGACAGCATTCTCAAAAGAGCCATCAGGAAATGCTTTCGATAAAAATCTAATCATATCATCATAGGTTTCTGGAATCGTGGGCATCAAAGGTTCCATTCCATCGCAAGTTCCAAACATGTTTTCTTTTTTTAGTTCTTCTCCTGTTTCAAGGAATGGGCCCCTATTGAAAGGAAACAACCTGCATATGTAAGCCCTTGTTGTATTGTAAATCAAGCATTTTTTTTCTTCGAGAAAAGGGCATGCATCAGAATCCATAAAATAAGTCACAATTATTGCTTTGTTTGAGTTTAAATCTAAAATACCTCTTGAAGGGAAAATTTTAGCGTCTATATTCACTTCATCCTGATATTTTTTGAATCTTTTAGCTTCCCAGTCCCACAAAGGAAAAGACATGTTTTCTACTGGAATCAACTGCACTAAAGGAAGCTTGCCATAAGCCATCTCTTTTATGAATTCTCCGTCTTCCTTAGGCATCATTCCCCTAATATGGCTGCAGCATTTACCGCATTGGTTGCATTTGAATGAATTCATTTTAGACCAAAATTCCCAGCAGGCAATGCCCTTATTATCTCATCCAATTCTAAATTTTTACCTAATTTATAATTGATTTTTTTTGCAATAGAACTTACTTTTTCATTGCCTTGCTTTAAGGTGATATATTTTTCACAGTTTTTTTTGATTGCTTCCACAGGGCCAGACATTATTACATTATCTTTTGTAATTCCTATTGCCAGATTTACCTTGTTTTCTATGTAATTTGTTTTTCCGTAAATCATAAATGCTCCTTTGCCCATGTATTCGCCTGGTCTTGTTTTTTTGGTTACCTGCTCTGGATTGACATAGAAAACATCTGTTGTTTGCAATCCAAGCTTCCAGACTTTTGAAAATGTGCAGACAGCATCAGCAGCTTCTTTTATAGTAGATTCAGGAATCGTCTTTTTATCGCTTTTAATCACAAAGAAAGGGCTTCCAGCCATATCTGTATGCAGAACTAAATCATTAGCCTCAGTATGCTTCTTGATTACAATTTCATTAGAAGTAGCATCTCTTCCTCCTAAAACAAGAAAGCCTTTAGAGCTTATGAACCAGCGAAACTTCTCATACCATTCTTTTTTTCTTTCCGGAAGTTTTTCTTCTTCCTCTGCAGCTAATTTATCCTTCTTTTCCTCTAATTCCTTTAATTTCTTAATGTTTTTTTGCAAAGCTTCTTCTGCACCCTTTATCTTCTTCTTCATCTTCTTGGCTTTCTCAAAGTAATCAGATGCGTTCTCTTCTATTGATTTCTTCAAATCCAGAACTAATCTTGTCATTATAAGGGCAATTATCAAAATATTTTATAAATCTTTTCCATACACAACATAAAAACAACAATATTTATAAAAACTAAATCCAAGGAAAGTTATATGCCAGAAGAACAACCGCAACAACAGGCACCTCAACAGCAGATGAGTGAGGAGCAGGTCAAGGCTCTGCAGGAAAAGATCAAGAATATGTCTCCTGAAGAGCTGAAGGAATTTCAAAAAAAACAATGCATTTTCTGCCAGATTATTTCCGGAAAGGTCCAGTCAAAAAAGATTTATGAAGATGAGGAAGTAATTGCTATCCTAGATGTTAATCCAGCCAACCCAGGGCATATTCTTATCATGCCTAAAGAGCATTATTCTATAATGCCTCAAATTCCTGATGATGAAATTGGGCATATTTTTATGGTTGCAAAATCCCTGTCTAATGCTTCGTTAAGAGCCTTAGAAGTTCAGGGCTCAAATATTATTGTAGCTAATGGTGTTGCTGCTGGACAAAGAGCGCAACATTTCATGGTTCATTTAATCCCGAGAAAAGAGAAAGACAACATAGGTTTCCAGGTTCCTCAAAAGACTCTTCCAGAAGATGAATTAAAGAAAATAGCAAAAGTATTATCTGAAAGTTTAGGTAAAAAAGAAGAGGAAGCTGAAGAAAATCTTCCCCCTGTTCCTGCCATTCCTAAAGAAAAAAAGGTTGTAGAGGCTGAGTTTGAAGAGCCAAAAAAGAAAAAAGTTGTCAAAGAAACGAAAAAAAAGAAAGTCGTGGAAGAAAAAAATAAAGGCCAAAAAGATAAGAGTAATGAAAAGAAACAGGAAGGAATTAATCTTGACGATATAGCTAAAGTTTTAGGCGGTAACTAAAATGGTTCAAAAAGCAAGGGAAAGCTGTCTGATATGCCAGATTGTAGCAAACAGGGTTCCATCATATAAGATTTATGAAGATAATTTAATACTGGCTGTTCTGGATGTAAATGGGGCAAATCCAGGCCATTGTTTTATAATACCAAAAAATCATTATCCGATTATTGAGCAGGTTCCTGATGCAGAGCTTGCAAATCTTTTTGTAGTTGCAAATAAGATTTCCAGCTCCATATTTGAAAATTTAAAGGTACAGGGAACAAATATATTTGTTGCAAACGGGATTCCAGCTGGCCAGACAGTAGCTCATTTTTTGATCAATATCATACCAAGACAGGAAAATGATGGCATTAACCTGGAATGGAAGCCAAAACAGCTGACAGAAGAGGAGATGTCAACAGTTGAGCTTAAGCTAAAAGAGAGTATTCAAAATATAGGTGTGGGAAAGATTGAAAACATCGAAAAGCCAAAAACAATCCCTGAAAACGTAGAACCACAGCAAACACAACCAATATCAGATGACGATGAAGAGGATTACATTGCAAAGCAGATGAGAAGGGTGCCTTAAAACATCAAAAACAACAAATTACCAAACATCAAAGTAACAACATAAGCAATAAAAAAACTAGGGACAAAAGGAATTCCTTCTTTGATTAAAACTTTCTTAACCTTCCCTTTTTTGTAGAATTCTATAAGTTTTCTGATCTGTTTTTTCTCTATACCTAAATCTTTTGGGCCGGTTACGTATTTTCCACTTATCTTAACATCTTTAGCAATCCAGTCACCTTCAGTAAGCTGTTTAGGTGTAACATATTTCAGCATGCAGGAATTTTCAACTGCCTTTATTGCAATCCAAAGATAGAATGTCAATATTGATATCAATGCAAGATAAAACATCATTAATTTGACTAATTTATCAGGGATAAAGACAGCAATCAATATCAAAATAATGAATAAGATGAATATTATCCGTTTTGCTGATATTACTTTTTTATTTCTAATGGATTTTTTAAAGGCTTTAAGGAATTTTTTATTATGCCTGATTATAGCTAAAAAGGCCCATAAAATCCCGTATAGGGCTCCTATAAGCATAGCATTGATTAAAAAATGCGCAAGGAAAAAATTTTTTGAAAAAATACCTATTCCTATCACAGCTCCAAGGCCCATCAGAATCTTGCTGTCTCCGCCGCCCCACTGGCCTGTATAGAACATTACCCATGCTATTGCAAAGAAAATTCCAAATCCTATAACACTGGATAAAATAAAATCTATTTCCCAGTAGATTATTGAAAACAATAGATTAACACCAAAACCAACGCCTATTAATCCAAAGTTAACCCAGTCCGGAACTTCCCTTGTCCTTATATCTGTGTAAGAGCCTATCAGCAGCGCAAGAAAAGCAATAGTGTAGGGAATAAGAATAGTTAAGGGTATGCTTTGAATTAAAGCGTTAATAGTCATTTTAAGGCTTAAAACAATAATATTTATAAAAGTTATTGATAATACCTACTAGGGTGGTTATTAATAATGCTAGAAAGCATAAAGAGCATAATAAAAAAGGAAAAATATGTTTTAAAGATAAAAGTTCCAAGGCATATAGGGATCACTACAGATGGAGTTGAAAAATGGGCTTTGAAAAACAATGTTTCATATGAAGATGCTTATAAAAGAAATTTTTTGATATTAAAGAGCACGATTAAGCTCCAGGTCAAGCTTAAGGTACCTATTCTCAGTTTTTATATTCTGGATCAAAATTATGACAAGGAAGATGAGGCTTATTCATATCTTCTGGATGCAATTGTAAATATGTTTGACGATATTGCAATCAATGAGCTTGTGCATGAAAACAAAATAAAGATATCTGTTCTTGGAAAATGGTACAACCTTCCCGGAAGGGTTGTTGATGCCATAAAGAAAGTCATAGAAGAAACAAAAGACTATGACGGCTTTTTTGTGAATTTCTGCATAAATTATGATGGCCAGGAGGAGATTGTAGATGCCATTAAGCTATTAGGGATGCAGATAAAATCAGGAAGAATGGATCCAGAGCTTATAGATAAAGATTCCATAAAGGAGAATATTTATTCTTCTTATTTCTTGCCACCTGATTTGATGATAAAAAACGGCAGCAGAAAAGAAACTTCTGGATTTTTGCTTTGGGACTCAGTAAAGACAAATATTTACTTTACAAACAAATTATGGCCTGACTTTGACAAAACTGAGTTTTTGGATGCTATTAAGGATTACCAGAAAGGGGATTGAACTTTAATTTTTGCTTTCTCCAACTTTTCAACATACTTACAAGCATTGCATTTATCTTTTGAAGCAGGTTCATTGCATTTGCTGCAATAATTAATCTCTTCTTCCTTGAATCTTTGCTTTAAATCAGGAAGAATCTGTAAAAAAGAGTTTACAATTGCATGTTTTGTTCCTGAGAATTTTGCTTCCAAGTCATTAAGCATGTCTCTTATTTGCGCTCTATAGCTTTTCACAATATTAGGGCATTCATTAAATTCATCTAAAATTTTGTTAATAAAAGCATAAGTTGTAACTTCCTTTTCTGTGCATAGATATAATGGCTTTATTCTTTGTACAAACCATTCATTCAATTTTATTTTTTTATTTTCATTTTTATTTATTTTTTTATTATTTCCATTTTTTAGATTATTTTTTGTTTCATTAATTTTATTATTATTTTTATTAATCATTGAATCATTTTTATTATTGTAGTTATTGTTATTAATCCCTCCCATTGGACCTAGTCTAGCAGAAGCTTGTATATTGTTCTTGAACTGGTTCATCATGATGCTTTGGCATTCATCGTCTAAATTATGGCCAGTAGCAAGTTTTGTAAATCCAAGTTCTTTTGATTTTTTATTAAGTAAATATCTTCTAAATATTCCACAAATTGTGCATGGCTTTACATCAAGAACCTTTAGCATATTATCCAACGGCATTCCAAATTCTTTTTCAAAAGAATAAATGTTTAATTTGATATTATTTTTTTTACAGAATTCTTCTGCTGTTATTAATGATTTATCTCTGTAATTGTTTATTCCTTCATCTATTAGTATTGCAGTAAGCTTTATTTTTGGGTTTTGTTTTGATAATTTATTTAGAATAGTCAATAATGTCAAAGAATCTTTTCCGCCAGAAATTGCAACGCCTAAATTTTCTTCCTTACCTAATAAGTCAAATCTTGTTATAGTCCTGAATACCTTGTTCTCAAAATATTCTGTAAAATGCTTCTTGCAGAGCTTTTCGCCTGCAGGCAGTTCAATGATTGGTTTTTCATTGCAGCAGTTCATTTTTGATTATTTTTATTTCATTAATTTATTTATTTTTTAATTTTATTAATTATTGTTGATTGGTTTTTTCGTCTTTGTTTTTTATTTTTTATTGCACTCAACCACCTGAAATAACTGAAATTAACCTTATTTTATCCTTATCATTAAGTTTTTCATCTTCTGTCAGTATATTATTGTCTCTACTGACTATTACTGTGACTAGGTTTACTTTTATTTTTTCCAATAAATCCTTTACTGATGAATCTGCACCTAATTCAATAGTTTTTTCCCTGTTTTCTTTGTCGTAAAACATGTTTATTTGCATAGAACAAAGGAAAGGGTAGTGGTTTTTAAAGGTTTATATTGCTATTAAGCATCAAAAATAGAAAAGTTTATAAATAACATATGAATCTAGATTCATATGAAATGTGAATCATACGAAACCTTTTTCGTCAACTTTTCCAACAAGGCTAAGTTGGATATAATCATGGCTTTAAGGAACGGACCTTTGAATGTTAAAACAATTGCTAAGAAAATCAATGAAGAGCAAAGCGCAGTGTCCCATAATCTTAAGAAATTAACTGACTGCCATGTTCTGGATGTTAAAAAAGTTGGAAAAGAGAGAATATATTCATTAAACAAAAATACTGTTATTCCAATATTAAAATTAGTTGGGAAACATGTTATGAAAAACTGCCCTGGAAGCTGCTGCAAAAAATGAAAGAAATATATCTTGATAATGGAGCAACAACAAAAGTTGATCCTGAAGTTATTAAGGCAATGATGC
Source organism: uncultured Methanosarcinales archaeon (assembly GCA_964611745.1). Taxonomy (GTDB): domain Archaea; phylum Nanobdellota; class Nanobdellia; order Woesearchaeales; family GW2011-AR4; genus JACPJP01. The sequence goes on from CAZTBE010000001.1 coordinate 8,208, forward strand.
CTTACTTTGATGAGGAGTATGGCAATGCCTCTTCAGCCCATACATTAGGTGTTAATGCAAAAAATGCCATTGATGAAGCAAGGGAAATAATTGCAAAGTCAATAAATGCAAAACCTGAAGAGATAATTTTTACTTCCGGAGGCACAGAATCTGATAATCTGGCAATCCAGGAGATAGCATATCCAAACAGAAACAAAGGAAACCACATAATCACAACAAAGATTGAGCATAAGGCTGTTCTTAATACCTGTAAATTTTTAGAAAAAGACAACTTTAAGGTAACTTATCTCGATGTAGATAAAGAAGGATTTGTAGACCCAAAGGCATTAGAAGAAGCCATTACAGATAAGACTATTCTTGTGTCTATAATACACGGCAACAGCGAGACTGGAACTATACAAAATTTAGAAGAATTAGGCAGTGTATGCAAAAAGCATGATGTCTATTTCCATATAGATGCATGCCAAAGCTATACAAAAACAAGCATTGATGTGGAAAAGCAAAATCTTGACCTTGTCACTATATGCGGCCATAAGATTCATGGTCCAAAAGGAGTTGGCGCATTATACATAAGGAAAGGAACAAATATACATCCATTGATGCATGGCGGAGACCATGAGTTCAAATTACGGCCAGGAACTGAAAACACTCCTGGAATTATTGGATTTGCAGAAGCTGTAAAATTGGCTAATAATGAGCATGTTGAATATATTACAAAATTAAGGGATAAATTAATTGATGGCATCCTTAAAATTCCGGATGTAAAGCTTAATGGCCCTAAAGGAAATAAAAGATTATGCAATAACACAAATTTCGCTTTCAAAGGAATTGAAGGTGAAGCGATTGTTGGCCGTTTAGATGTTAAAGGTGTTTGTTGTTCAACAGGATCTGCATGCTCGGAAAAAAGCCTGGAGCCAAGCGAGGTCCTAAAGGCAATTGGCTTAGGTGATGAAGAAGCAAACGGAAGCATAAGGCTTACTTTAAGCAGGTTTAGTACAGAAGAGGAAATTGATTATGTTTTGAAAGTACTGCCAGAGGTAGTAAAAACATTGAGGAAAATCTCCCCGTTTGGAGGTAAATGAAATGTATACAGAAAAAACAATCAAACACTTTAGAACTCCTAAATTTGCAGGAGAAATGAAAGATGCAGATGCTGTTGGAGAAGTTGGCAATATAAAATGCGGGGATGTAATGAAAATGTTCCTTAAAGTAGAAGATAATGTGATTAAAGACATCAAATTCCAGACTTATGGGTGTATAGCAGCAATAGCAGCTTCAGATGTAATGTGCCAGATAGCTAAAGGGAAAACATTAGATGATGCATCAAAAATAACATTCAAGGATGTAATCAAAGAACTTGATGATTTGCCTCAGATTAAGATACATTGCTCTGTTTTAGGAACAGCAGCATTAAAGAAAGCAATTGAGAATTACAAAGGGAAAGTTGGTATGAACGTCACATAACGAACGTTACACAACCTTTTTCTGTCACCAAACCTAAAACTACTTACCAACATCAACATTATTAATCACTTCCTTTCTTAAGAAACCTTTAATATTATCAACAGTTGTGTCTAGAATCCTCTGCAAAGCTTCAACAGAATTAAAGGCATTATGGGGAGTTATAATTACATTGTCTTTCTTAGCCAATATATGATTCTCAAGAATTATTCTCATATCACATTTCTTTGGGAAATGTTTGGACATTACCTGCTTGTCTTCTTTTACATAGCATTCATCCTCTAAAACATCTAAACCAGCGCCTTTTAAAATTCCTGCATCCAAAGCTCTAACTAAAGCGTCTGTATCTATTAAAGCGCCTCTGGCTGTATTAATCAATAAAGCTCCTTTCTTTATTTTCTTAATATTATTTTTATTGATTAGATGATGAGTATGTTTATTGTAAGGGCAATGTAATGTTATTATATCTGAGTTTTTTAATAAATTATTGAAATCAACATATTTAAAATTTAATTTTTTTTGTAGTTTATTATTTTTAAAAACATCAAATGCAATAACATTCATCTCAAAACCATTAGCCATCCTGATGACATGCTGCCCTATGCTTCCCACACCAATAACGCCTAAAGTTCTTCCTCTTAAATCAACTCCACGCAAGCCTTCCTGCGAAAAATCCAGGCGTCTTGTACGTTCCCATGCTTTGTGTATTTTTCTTGTTAAGCTAAGTATCAAAGCAAAAGCATGCTCTGCTACTGTGTTTTCTCCATAATAAGGGACAGTACAAACAATGATTTTTCTCTTTGTGCATTCTTTCACATCAATATGGTCGAAACCAGTGCTTCTTGTTGCAATCAATTTCAGATTCTTAAATTTGCTTAATATGGATTTATCCAGTTTAGAATAGATAAATATAGAGATAATATCAACATCCTTAATTTTATTCACGTTGCTTTCGTTGACAGCATCATTAAAAAAATACAATTTATGGTTCTTTAATTCTTTTTTCAGATAAGGCTTTTCCCATTCCTCTGTTTCAAAGAAGGCTATTTTGAGCATAAGTTATACTATTTTTTCTTGATATTTATAGTTTTCTAATTTAGCCTAATGTAACATCAAGGAAAAGCATTATTACAAATCCCATCATTAAACCGAAAGTTGCTTGCTTTGCAAACTCTCTTCTATGTGATTCTGGGATAATCTCATCGCTTATGACAAACAGCATTGCTCCTGCTGCAAATGCAAGGCCCCATGGCAGCAGTGCTGTAAAAACAGAGACAATGCCTGCACCAAACAATCCTCCTATAGGCTCGACAAGTCCTGTGGCAAGAGCAACAAGAAAAGATTTTTTTAAGCTATATTTGTGGGCAAAAAGAGCCAATGCAACAACTAAACCCTCAGGTATATTTTGAAGCGCAATGCCTATAGCCAAAGTTATTCCATTAGCTATATCACCACCTCCAAAACCTACACCAACTGCCATACCTTCAGGAAAATTATGCAAGGTTATTGCAATAATAAAGAGCCATAATCTTTTTAGCCTGAACAAATCAATTCCTTCATGTCCTTTTATGAAATGCTCATGCGGAAGCACTTTATCAATAAACCATAAAAAAAATCCTCCAAATAAAATTCCTAATACAATAATAACAGCAGCTTTTACACCATTACCTGCTGCTTCTAAACCCGGGATTATAAGAGAAAACGAAGTTGCTGCAAGCATTACACCCGCGCCAAAACCCATGAAAATATCCTGCCACTTAACAGAGATATTTCTTGTAAAAAATATTGGCATAGCACCTACGCCAGTTGCTAAACCTGCAGCTAAGCTAAATATTACACCAAGGACCCATATTGGATATTGGCTGAAATATTCTAATAGCACAACCATATTATATCAAGAAGATTTATAGTTTATATTTGTTTTGTATTATAACTTACTCTGATCAACTTCAATATGTGTTAATTCTACTTCAAGTTTTTTTGCTACATCAAATATTCTTTCATCCCTGTAGAACTCACCATAATAAATTTTCTTGATTCCAGCATTTGCAAGCATCTTAAAGCACGGCCAGCAGGGGCTTGCGGTTATATAAATCTCAGCCTTATCAATCATAACTCCATTTTTTGCTGCCTGCAAGACTGCATTTGCTTCTGCATGTATTGTAGCAACACAATGGTCATTTTCCATCATGTGGCCTGCTTCATCGCAATGCGGCATTCCCCTTATACTGCCGTTATAGCCAGTAGATAATATTGTTTTATCTCTGGAAATAACAGCACCTACATGCTTCCTGTCGCAAGTGCTTCTGCTGGCAACTTGTTTTGCAATATTCATGAAATACTCTTCCCAGCTTATTCTTGGCATTTTTATTAAACATCGGATTTTTAAGCGATTATTTATAATTTACTATTATTTTTTGTTTTTTATAGTGCCAAATATTCAAATATACAATTCTATTACCATGTTGTATTAGAGGATTATAAATGGATTTAGATCAAATTTTATTTGAGTTTGAAGCAGAATTTACGGAAAGGATTCAAAAAGAAATTTTAATGGTGACCTTAGCACAAGCACAATCTGATGGTTTTGAGATTACTTTTGTAGGTTTGTATAAAGAATCTAGAGCCGCGAAACCTAGTGTAAAAAGGATAATTCCGTTTGTTGTTGCACAGACACCTGAGCAAAAAGCACAATTAGATAATGGCGTCCTAGAAGGTAGAATTTATGACCTTGATTGTTATGCATCAATTGAACAAGGCATGATAGATCAGGATAAAGTTCAATTTATAAAAAAATACCAACCATCAGAAATAGGAGAAATTTTAAACCCAAATCCAATAAGATATGGTGGTTTTGGTCAAGGAGATGGAAAATATATGGGGAATTGGAGCTATACACCTGAAACTAGAACTGGGAATATGATGACACATGGAACTTTTACAATGATAAGAATTACTTCTGCTCATAAGAGTTAATTTTTTATTTCTTTAAGAAATCCATCAACTTTCTTATGCAGTTCTTCTAAAGTTCCATCATTAATAATAACTTTTTCTGATAATTTAAACGTTTCATCAAGCTGTTGGTTTGAGGCATTATTTAAATTTTCTCTTTGTTCCTGCTGCTCTAGTTGTTCTACTGTTTTTGCATCTCCAACTCTATTCCGCGCTCTTAATCTTTCAAACCTTAACTCAATTGGAGCATCAACACCAATTAAAGTAAAGTTTTTGTTTTTCATCAATTCTTTTGCTTCAAAAGGGCTTCTTATGCTGTCTACAACAATATTTTCATTATTATTTATTTTTTCATTGTTTAAATTATTAATTTTTTTAATTGTATTTTTTTTATTGTAGTTTTCTAATTGTTGCTTTATTTTATTATTGATTTGCTGGGCTAAATATTCTGGACCAAAATTTTTCCTTAATTCATTCCCTAACTCAATTAAATTATCCCTGGTATGTTCTAAACCACGCTTAGTTGCCTCTTCCCTCAAAGCATCACTTAAAGAAAAATAAACAAAGCCTTTGCTTTTAAGATAGCTTGCAAGCTCTCCTTTTCCAGCAGCGTTTTTGCCTGTTAGACCGATTATCATTTTATTATTATTTTTAATTATTGTAATTTAGTATTGAATTTTTTTTATTGTCATGGAAATGCTTTGCATTTTCAGGACACCGAAAATCTTTGATTTTCGCGTGTATTATTTCTTTTGTAGCTTATCCAGTTCTTCCTCAAATCTAGCTATATCCTCAAATTCCAAATAAACAGAAGCAAACCTCAAAAAAGCAACTTTATCTAATGTCCTTAATCTTCTCATCGCTAACCTGCCAATAGTCTTGCTCTCAACTTCTACTGAATCTCTTTTCCTCAGATCAGATTCAACTGCATCTACTAACTTCTCAATTTTCTCTAATGGGATCTGTCTTTTCTCGCATGCTTTCAGGATTCCGTTGATCAGTTTTTGCCTTTCAAACCTTTCCCTTTTGCCGTCTTTTTTCACAACTACAATATCAGCTTCCTCAACCCTTTCATAAGTTGTAAACCTTTTTTTGCATTTACTACACTCACGCCTTCTCCTCATAGTTTCCAAATTCTCTGTATCTCTTGAATCAATTACCTGGGTTTCTTCGTGATTGCAGTAAGGGCATTTCATTTTTAGATATGGCAATATTTGTTACTTATTAAATTTTTGCAATATCATATAATCAACAGAGAATCCTCATTTAATAATAAAACCCAATAAAAATTAAAAACAATTTACAATAAAGAATAATTAAAATAATAACTAATATAAATCATCACAATTTTGTATAGAAAATGCCAAAAAAACTAAACATAGGCGGCCAAGCTGTAATAGAAGGGATAATGATAAAAGGTCCTAAGTACAATGTTGTTGCAGTAAGAAAAGGCAGGAAAATAATAACAAAGAAAGAGAAGATAAAGCAGAGAAAAGGTAAATTCTACAAATTACCAGTTGTAAGAGGTTTCTATAATTTAATTGATATGCTGGTTATTGGTATGAGGTCCTTGATGTGGTCTGCTGACCAGCAGCTTGAAAAGGATGAAAAGATAGGCAAAAAAGAGATGATTTTCAGTTTTATTCTTGCTATACTCTTTGGTGTAGGCATATTCATGATATTGCCTTATATTGCCACTAATTTTATTGGCTACTATGAAGAAACCAAGCCTTTACTGTTTAATCTGATAGATGGAGTTATAAGAATTGGCATGTTTTTATTGTATATCTATGTCATTTCCTTGATGAAAGACGTTAAGGTTTTGTTCCAATATCATGGAGCAGAGCATAAATCAATACACTGTTATGAGCACAATAAAAGATTAAATGTTGAGAACATAAAAAAATTTTCCACATTGCATCCAAGGTGTGGTACAGCATTCATAATGATTGTTCTGGTTATAGCTGTATTGATATTCTCAGTTATAACCCCGGTAATATTAATGATTTTTCCTCAACTATTAGATATGGGTGTTTTTCCAAGAAGAGTTATCTTATTTTTAATCAGAATTTCTTTATTACCTTTAATTGCAGGCATTTCATATGAATTTTTGAAATTCAGCGCAAAATATGAAAAAAATACCATTATAAAGGGTTTTATAGCTCCAGGATTGTTTATGCAGAAAATTACTACTAAAAATCCGAACAAAAAGCAGATTGAGGTTGCTATAGAAGCTGTAAAAAAGATTTTACAACTTGAAAAAAGCAAAAATATTTAAATAAGTATGTCAAGAATAAGTAAACAAATAAAATTTAATGAAAATATAGGAGGTTTTAAAAAATGAAATTATTTTATGGAATAATTCTTGCTTTGATGATATTTGTAAGTGCATGTGCTCAGCAGCCTGCTGCAGAGCCAGAAGCACAACCTAGTGAACCAGAAGCTGCTCCTGCGCCACCTGAGCCGGAGCCAGAAGTTGCTCCTGCACCAGAAGTTGGGACAGAAGGAACCGGAGCTGCTGTTGCACCGCCAATAGAAACTACATCAAATGATATAAGATATGCTGGAGCTGATGGTTTTGACACAGACAAATTAACAATCAGTGTAGGAAGCTCAGTAACATTCTTTAATGATGACAGTAAAACAATGGTTGTAATAGTATTTAAGGATGGAAGAAACTTTGCAACCCCAAGGATAGTTCCAGGGCAGCAAGCCGAAGTCGAATTTACAGAACTGGGAGAATATGACTTCTGGTGGAATTTGGCTTACACACCGTATGGCGGAAAAATAACTGTTGAGTAATTATTTCTTTTTTTTTTCTTTTATTTATAATTCTTAGTCAGAAAAATAAGTGGGCATGCCTGGAAATGGACACAAGCAAAGCAAAGCAGCTAACCTTGATTTATCCTCAGTTCCGCTACCCCCTAAGCACCATATCAAAAGGTGATGGCTGCTTCATTCCTGATCTGACCAGTTTCCCAAAAGAAACGGTCCAAGAGGACAGAACCTCAACGTCAAAACCAAGACTACTAAGCCAAGCAAATGCCTCTCTCCAAGCTTCAGCTCTCTCATGAGGTCCGTTTAGAGTTGCAGTGCAGGACCAACGCACCAGCCTAGCCCGTATATAGTAGTATTTTTGTTTTTATAAAGGTTTTTGTTTAATCTGATCAAAATATTCAGAAAAATAGTTCCTAATAACATTGTCTCTTGCCTCGTCAAATGGATCATGAGGAGATTTATCCAGAGGACAAAAATCCGCACCATCCAGCCCTTTAGGTACAAATTGCCAACCACAGTATGTAGAAATATAATCAATTGTACCAACATCGGGACCCAAATCCATTGTTTCAGTACTAGCCAGCTTTGATCCTAATATCAGGTTTAATCTGGGCGTATTTCGTACTACATCTGTTAATCTTTGGGCATCGTTTGATGCTAAGCAAACATCTCCTGAGGCACCAGAACCAGTGTATGTGATGAGTAATAAACCACTATCTTCTTGACTCCATTTAACTACTTTTGATGGTTCGTACATTTAGCAGGCTAATACACACTAATTTAAAAACATTTCCAATTGCAAAAACCTTATAAAATCTTTAATAATTCTTTTAGTTGGGTGGTTCCTATAATCAAAGGCCAGGTAATCAGTGGAGAATTTGGTAAAATACTAGTTAGGCAGAAGTCTGACCAGAAATTAGAGTTAGGAGAATTATTAATATCAGAATCCGGAGATAATAAAATTCTGATGCAGGTCTTTGACTTAGTTTATGGTTCTCAAATAAGCCAGCAAAACTTAGAGTTAATATCTGGTATGGCTTTAGAAGAAAACACTGATACTGAGTTCTTTGACAAAAACCTAAGGAATTATATGCTGGCAGGACTGAAAAATTTAATTACAATCAGGAATAATGATGCTTTTGTAAGCAAATTAATGCCTTCTTTTTTCTCTGAGGTAAGGGAAATAACAAAAGATGATTTATCATTCTTAACAAAGCCAAATAATCCTTTATTTATAGGAAATTTGAGGTCTGGCAGCAAAATGCTTGATGTTCCTATTTATTTGGATGGAAACAAGGTTTTAAGCCATCATATCTTGATTTCAGGAACAACTGGAAAGGGTAAAAGCAATTTAATAGCAAATGTACTTTGGAATTTAGTTGCACAAAATTATTGCGGAATTTTAGTTTTAGACCCGCATGATGAGTATTACGGCAGGAATAAAACAGGATTAAAAGATCGTTCAGCAGATAAAGTTGTTTATTATACTCCAAAAAATCCTCCGGCAGGAACAAAAACCCTGAAAATCAATCTGCAGATGATTAAGCCTCAGCATTTTGATGGTGTTGTTGATTTTTCTGATGCACAGAAGCAGGCTTTAATCCTTTATTACAAATATTTTGGAAGCAACTGGATAAAAAATGTCTTGTTTGAGAGGAAGATAGAAGGCGTGGTTTTCATGGAGCAGACCATTTCTGTTGTCAAAAGGAGATTATTGTATTTACTGGATTTGGAAATTCATGGAGAAAACATAGTCACAAAAGGAATTTTTGACCTAAATGCCGGAGTAAATACAATACCGGATATCTGCAAAGAATTGGAAGATGCAAAGACTGTTATTATCGATACTTCTGGTTTTTCCGGAGCTGTTGAAATTTTAGTTGGTTCATTAATAACAACAGAGTTATTCAATAATTACAAATATTATAAAATGAATGGAAGTTTAGATGAAAAACCTGTTGTTTCTGTTGTTTTGGAAGAAGCTCCTAGAGTTCTGGGAAAAGAAGCTTTAGAGCACGGTTCAAATATATTTTCAACAATAGCCAGAGAAGGTAGAAAATTTAAGGTTGGCCTGACTGCTATTACCCAACTGCCTTCTTTAATACCTCGTGAGATTTTAGCTAACATTAACACTAAAATAATATTAGGCATAGAAATGAAGCCAGAAAGAACAGCGATAATAGAATCTGCTTCTCAAGATTTAAGCGAGGATGACAGGACTATTGCATCTTTAGACATTGGAGAGGCCTTGATCAGCTCTAATTTCTCTAAGTTTGCTATTCCGGTCAAGATTCCTGATTTTGAGGACATTGTCAAAAATTCAGAGAAAAAAGAAGAAGTTAAGAAAGATTTTAGTGGGGTTAATTTGGGTTGAAATGCAATTAAAAGATAAAGTTGCTTTAATAACCGGAGCTTCTTCTGGAATTGGTAAAGAAACAGCAAAATTATTCGCTAAAGAAGGTGCTTTAGTTATATTGACTGCAAGACATTTGGATAAATTAAAATTTGTTGAAGATGAAATTAAAATCAAAGGTGGAAAAGCAGATTCATTTTCAATGGATATAACCAACAGGGAACAAATAAAAGAAACAATAAAAAATATAATTGAAAAATACAATAAAATTGATATTTTGGTTAATAATGCAGGGATTGCAATCTGGAATTCTATTCAGGATGTAAGCTATAAAGAATTTGATGACCAGATAAATATTAATCTAATTGGTTATTTTAACTGCATAAAAGAAGTTGTTCCCTATATGTTAAAGGAAGGTTCTGGGAACATAATAAATATAATTACAAGCACTGTAAAGAAAACTAAACCTGGCAGAGTTGCTTATGCTGCCTCTAAGTACGGCCAGGCTGGTTTAAGCAATGCTGTTCATGAGGATTTAAAGGATAAAGGAATTTCTGTTATAGCTGTTTATCCAAGTAAAACTAACACCTCAATACATGATGCTTATATTAGCAAGGATAATCCTCAAAGGGAAAAGATGCTCAAGCCAGAAGAAGTTGCAAAAGTTATTCTAAAAGCTGCTTTAATACCCGCAAATAAGGATGTTAAAGAGTTTGTTGTTGGCATATAGTTTTTGAAACTGCTGTTAGTTACATCCAAAAAGGAAATTCCGAAGTTAAGGTCTTTGTTTTACCTAGTATTCTTATATCTTTAATCAAAAAATTTTTAATATATTGAGCAATCTTAAAAACTAAATGGTTATAAAAACTATAACACAACCAATTGAAGCGGTTGTTTCAAAACTTTTAGGACATTATAGTAGTTTTATTGGCTTGAGGTACGAAAAAAGGAGTATTCCTATAGAAAATGTAATAAGTGGAATAAAAATTGATGAAAAATCAATCGATAAAATTGTTTCGAAACTCTCAGGACATGAAAATTTTGCAGGCATGGAAATCATATATGGAGGGCTTCTAGTTGGTGAAGTAACTAATAATATATTAACCGTGACAGATGCTTATGTTCCAGAAAATTCTTTAGGGATTTTGATGGATTTTCACATGAAAAACGCAAGAAAAGATATTGAAAGCAGGGCAAAAAATAGAAAAATATGGGGTTACGTAGAATACTGGCCTCATAATCCAACTGGATATAATGCAGATAATAAGGATTCAAATAGAATGTTTGAGACAGTAGAAAATTTAACAATAAGGGAAAAATTATCTAAAAAATGTCAAAAACCACCCATCAGAGATGGGTGGCATGATTTCAGTAGCTTCACTTTCAGGTGGTTTTTGATGCTCGGAATTCCACCAATAAGGAGTGGTTTTCGAGCACTACTCATTCCACCAATTAAAAATTGGTGGAATTCCGTTGTTTAAATTTTGCCTTCAGTTCTGCTTCTGTACAGCTTTTTAACAAAATTTAAATACTACTGCAATATTTATTAAATTGTGGATTACAAAAAATCTCTTGAAAAGGCAAAAGGCTTTGCTGATATATTTGGTCTGGTAAAGAAATTGGTAAAGAATTATCTTAATGCTGACCAGGCTGGACTTCTTCTTGGATTGAGTGATTTAGGAAATTATGGAAATGCTTACTTAGGTGCATTTTATTCTTTTGATGCAAATACAATAGTCATTAACAAAGGACCGCTAAATAAAATAAAAAAAACAAATCCTAATTTGTACAATCCATACATTTTTCATATCTTATTGCATGAATACATACATAGCTTAGGAGTTCTAGAAGAAGAGCAGGTAAAGCAGCTTGTCTATGAAATAACGCAAAAAAATTTTGGGAGGAATCATCTGGCTACGCAAATAGCTTTTGATATGGAAAAATTTATTCCTAACTTGACATTTGGAAATTTTGAAGTTCCGGAAGACATGAGCATAGAGTTTGTTTCCGGGATTGACAGGGATAATACCGATTATATTATGTGATTATTATCTTATTTTGATATTCAATAGGAAATTTTATATAAACGTTATATAATTAATAAATTTAAAATGACTACAGACATTGGTACTGTTGTGGGTAGAATCCTTCTTATAGAACTTTTTGATGACTTAGTTCCATTTATTGATGTTATCGGAGAAAATCATAAGTTATTACCTGTTCCAGATGGAAGATACTTAAGAAATGCAAGTGAGATGGTTGAAAAAGTTGCAGAACTGGATAGCATTCTATATAGGGCTGGTGCTGAACATACTCAAGAAGGAGACAAAGAGGTTATTAAAGATCTTGGAAGATGGGTAAAACCTGGAGATCCAAAATACCCATATGCAGTAGCTAACTATTGTGCTCGGTTTGACCTCCCAACAATATACAGACCTAACGAACCGCAAAATGATGGTTAATAGTTCTTAGCTATTATCAAAATATTTCACTCCCCAATAATCTTAACCATAACTCTCTTTTTTCTTTGGCCGTCAAATTCTGCATAATAGATCTGTTCCCAGGGCCCGAAATCTAATTTTCCGTTGGTTATAGCGCATGTCACTTCACGGCCCATTATTGTTCTCCAAAGGTGCGCATACCCATTATCTTCTCCAGTAAGATTATGCTGGTAAAGATTTTCATCAGTGGGAGCTAACTTTTTGAGCCATTTTTGAAAATCGTCTATCAATCCAGATTCTGCATCATTAATATAGACAGAAGCAGTTATGTGCATTGCATTAACCAGAACTAAACCTTCCTTAACACCTGATTTTTTAACTAATTCTTCAATTTTACCTGTAATATTAATGAATTCAATCTTGTTTTTAGTGTTAAACCACAAATGTTCTGTTACAGACTTCATTTTAATTTAAAAACAATAATTTACCATATATTTATTAAATTTTTGTTGCAATAGGTATTAAATTATCAAATTTTATATTGAAACAATCTCTGGATGTGCGGTAATTCGTACCGCACACTAGTGTGCGGGTACGCACAAAATCCGAAAGCTTTTTATTTACCATCGAAATCAACTTATTTAAAGAGGGGTGACAGAGATACTTTATAATGGTGATGTGATTTGACTAAAAAAAGAAAAAAAATCCCAAAAAGTTCTAAAAAAACACGTAAAACAAAAGAAAGGCAGGAAAATCTGATAATAGTCGGTATTTTTCTTGTTTTTATTATGGTAGTTGTATATTTATTTTTTATGAATATACAGGCTGATGAAGATGTAGTTGCAACTGTGAACGGACATGGAATAACAAAGGATGAACTGGATTGGTGGTATAAGGTATCAATTGTTCCCGAGTATATGGGTGTTATTACAAAACATGACTTTCTTGTACTGTCCTTAATTCCGCAGGAAGTTTTAATGCAGAAAGCCAAAGAAGAAAGGATAAAATCAACAGAAGATGAAGTTGAAAGGCTTATGGGGCTCCTTATAATAGACAATGGATTGACTTTAGATGAATTTGAAAAGCATTTAAATTCAAGAAGCATTACAATCGAGGATATTAAAAAATCATTTGAGACTAGAGCTGTCATAAATAAGCTTTTAGAGAAGGAAAATATCAATATTGAGGAAACAGGGCTTTCCAATGGCAGGACTTTACAGGAATATCTGGACAATTTAATAGATAATTCTAAGATTCAAATATTCCCAGAGAGTGTTGACAGGCTTGTATTGAAGAGTTTTGAAGAAACTAGTGATGAAATTTGTGATGAAGATAAGCCAATCATAAGGCTATATACAACAAGCTCATGCCAGGTATGCAAGGAAAGCGGAAGGCTGTTTCAGGATTTGGTTATTAATTTTATTGGAGATGAAAGCGTACAAGCACGGCATTGGAGCCTTGACACTGGAGATAATTTATTAACGTTAAAAAAGGAAAATGGGGTTCCTAAAGAAGAAGTGGAGTTGTTCAAAAAATACAGCCCTGACAAACTTGTTCCAACTATTATTCTTGGGTGCAAATACAAGCATGTTGGAAAATTTGGTGTTGAGGAAAAGGATGAATTTAAAGCTATATTACAAACATTGGTAGGCAACTAAATGCTGTCAGAAAAAGAAAAACTGGAAGAGGAACTAAAACTTTTGAAAGAAAGCTTAGAGTTAGATGTAATAACAAAAGAGGAGTATGAGGCTGCAAAAGCAAAGATTGATGAAAAATTAAATTCGTTAAATGTTTTAGAAGAAAAAGAAGAAGAATCTGGTGTTAAAGAAGAACCAAAGCCAGAGGATGAGAAGGAAGAAGAAAAAATAGAAATTAAGGAATTAAAGGAAACTGATATTAAAAAGGGAGAGATAAAACATGAAGTTGCTGAAGAAGAAGTTAAGGAGGAAGAAAAAGTAGCCGAAGAAGCAAAGACTGCAGAAAAAGCTAAGGAAGAGTTGGAGGTTGCAGAAGAATTTAAGGCAGAAAAACCAAAAGAAGAAACAAAGGTTGTAGAGGAAAAAGCAGAGGAGATTGAGAAAGAAGAATTTGTAAGACAAGAGGAAAAACCTGCAGAAATTGTTGAGGAAGAAAAAGGCAGTAAAAAAATACTCCTATATATTGCAATTATTGTAATTCTGGGTTTTGCAGCAGGGTATTACTTTTTTACAGGATCAGATTTAGTGATTTCTTCAGATATCCCAGAAGACAATGCAATTATCTTGATAGCATGCAGTTCTGATGATGAATGTGTCAAAGAGGGCAGCATAGGAAGCTGCAATAATCCTGGAACAGAAAATGCAGAATGTGAGTATATTGAGGATGTTGAGGTTGGATTAACAGTTTTAAACAATAAAAACTGCTTTAACTGCGATACTGGAAGGGTTTTATCAATACTTAAAAGTTTTTTTCCAAATCTAAACATTGAAAATATGGATATTGAGACAGAAGAGGGAAAAGAAATTGCTGAAAGATTTAATGTCAATGCATTGCCTGCTTATATACTCAATTCAAATCTTAAAGAAGCCCATAATTATGATAAATTATCCAGTTCTTTCAATGATGTAAATGGAAATCTTGTAATGAAGAGTACTGTAGCTAATGCAAATTATTATATTGATAGGGAAGAAGGGCCAGGAAAGCTTGATTTGCTCTTTAAGCCAGGGCAATCAGCAAGCACAAAAGCAGAAGAAAATTTAAAAGGGTTCTTAGAGGCATTTGGCAGCAAGGTTAATTTTGAAAAACATGATGAAAATTCCGGGATTGTTAAGGAGCTTGGGATAAACACTTTCCCGGTATTTTTAATCAACAACAAAATTAAATTTTCAGGAGTGCAACCTGCAGATAAGATAAGGGAGAATTTCTGCCAGGTTAATAGTGTTGCTGAATGTGCATTGGGATTGAGTAAGAGTTTGGTTTGAAACTATGAATTCTAAAAGTCAAAAACCGCCAATCAGAGAGAGGTGACATGTTTTTATTATGGTTAGTATTGTTTTGTGGTTTTTGACTAAGCGAATTCCACCGCTCATAGAATTGGTGGAATTTTAGCGTATTAAAGATTAACTTTTTATATTGCAAAATTCTCTCAATATTATGAACAACATAGCTATATCAATAAAAAACCTTGTGAAAAAATATAATGGTACTGAAGCAGTGAATAATATAAGTTTTGATATAAAGCAGGGAGAGTTTTTTGGCTTTCTAGGGCCTAATGGGGCTGGGAAAACATCCACTATTAACGCAATAACAGGTATTGCGAACTTTGATTCTGGAAAAATAGATGTTTTTGGCCATGATGTTGTAAAAGACTATAGGAAAGCAAGAAGCTTTATTGGCTTAGCTTCACAAGAATTTAACTTTGACCTGTTCTTAACTGTTTCTGAGACTTTGATTTATCAAGGAGGCTATTATGGAATACCAAGAAATGTATGCATTAAAAGAGCTAAAGAGCTGATGGGATTATTTGGACTCTATGAAAAGAGAAATTCTGAAATTAAAGCATTATCTGGTGGCTTAAAAAGAAGATTGATTATAGCTCGCGCCTTAATACATAAACCAAAAATCCTGATTTTGGATGAGCCTACTGCAGGTGTTGATGTTGAGCTAAGGCATTATCTTTGGAATTTATTGGAAAAATTGAATAAAAATGGGACTACAATATTTTTAACAACGCATTACATAGAAGAAGCGGAAAAACTATGCGATAGGGTTTGTATCCTGCATAAAGGCAAAATTCTTGAGATTGACGACAAGAAAAAACTAATCAAAAGATTTGCAAGCTCGCAGATTACAATAGAGTTAAAAGATTCATTAAAATCAATTCCAAAGAATCTAAAGAGATATAATTGCAAAATTGATGGAAAAAATTTGATTTTCTTGGAAGACAAGGTAAAAGTTAATGAGATATTAAAAGCTATAGAAAAAAATAAACTAAAAATTGTTGATATTAATATTGAAAGCAGTTCTTTAGAAGACATATTTATTAAAATGGTGCAAAAAAATGGCTAATTTGATTGGTTTCTACACATTATCAAAAAGGGAGATTTTGAGATTCCTAAAAGTATGGACGCAGACTATTTTACCAACATGGGTTACCACTCTGCTTTATCTTTTTGTTTTTGGCTTTACAATTGGAAAAGCTTTGCCGGAAATAGGGCATGTATCATATCTTGAATTTATAATCCCCGGAATCTTGATGATGGGGCTGATTACAACCTCTTATTCAAACAATTCTACATCTATCTTCATGTTCAAATGGCTCAATTTTATTGAGGGAATACTTGTTGCGCCATTATCTTACTTAGAGACAGTAGGGGCTTTTATTCTAGGTGGTGTTGTCCGCGGCTTAATCATTGGAGCAAGTGTTTACATAATCTCTTTGTTTTTTTACAGCGGAAGCATTTTTAATCCTATATTGTTTATTTCATTGATGGTAATAGTCTCTTTGATTTTTTCTTCATTAGGATTAATTACAGGATTGTGGGCAGAAGACTGGGATCAGTTAAACATCTGGTCAACATTTATCCTGACTCCATTGATTTTCCTAGGTGGTGTTTTTCACTCAATAACTTTGGTTCCAGAAAGCCTGCAGATAATAACAAAAATAAACCCAATCTTTTACATGATCGATGCCTTAAGATACAGCATGTTAGGAATATCAGAATCAAATTTGTTTGTTGGATTTTTTATAATTGGTGTATTAGCTGTATCTTTATTCTCATTTACTGTTTATTTGTTTAGGATCGGGTACAAGGTTAGGAAATAAGGATTTATGCTTCCATCATATGAGCATTATTCTTTTTTTCGTGAGCAATAGTAGAATGAGGTTTTGAGCCGTAATCATGGCCTGGATAAACCTCAATTTTTTCATCTAACTTTTTTAATTTTTTTAAGCTTTCTGCCATCTTATCTGCATCACTGATAGGCCTGTCTACTCTTCCAATGTTTTCGACAAATAAAGTGTCACCGGTTATTAATTTGTTTTCAGCTAAATAACAAATACTACCTGGAGTGTGTCCGGGTGTATGTATGACCTTGACTTTTATCTTTCCAATGTTTATTTCGTCATTGTCATTTACAATTTTGATTTTGTTTACTTTAAGTTTTTTTATTTCATTTTCCTCTTCCTTATGGACATATACTGTTGCATCAGTAGCATTTACAATCTTATTAACACCATTTATATGATCGTAATCTGTATGTGTTAGTAAAATAATTTTAACATTCAGATTATGTTTTTTTGCAATTTGTAGAATTTTATCAATTTCCCAGCCAGGATCAACAACAGCAGCTTCTTTGCTAGCTTCATCTCCAATTAAATAAGAGAAGTTTTGCATGATTCCTACTGGAATTTGCTCGAATATCATAGTTTTAAGAAAAAATTGTTTTTATTTAAATTGTTTGTTTTTAGGTTTTCATGATATACATCAAAACCAATAACTTTATAAATACGTATATTTACTTCTATGTACGTACAATGAAAAAAGGCAATGATAAATTAACAATTTCCATTGACAAGAGAATTAAAGATTTATTCAAGGAAATTTGTGATGAAGAAGGCCTTAAGGTAGGCAAGCAGATAGAATTATTTCTTTTGCAGGAACTTAAGAAAAGAGGCAGAGTTAAATGAATAAGATATTGAGCATTATAATTGTAATTGCTTTTTTGATTCTTGCAGCTAGTTTTATTCATGCTCAAACAATTATTTATGTTGTGTCTGAAGAAGAAACACCTGCTTCAACTCAAACTTCTGCGCTATCTTCAGAACAAACTGTCACAATTACACTTAACGGAGGATATAACTTCATCTCTTTGCCAGTTACACCAGATGATACAGGCATAGAAACTGTTATTGCATCTATTAAAGATAAATTAGACAGGATATGGTACTATGATGCTTCTATAGATAAATGGTCTTTTTACAATCCCGACCCAATATTTAGCAGTGCTAATAATTTGTTGACTTTAGAGCCGGGAAAAGGTTACCAATTTAATATGAAACAAGCAGCAACACTTAAGGTAATAGGAATGCCTTATGAATTTCAACCTATAACCCTGGAAGCGAATAAATGGCATATGATAGGTACGTTTTTTTCAGATGTAGCACTTTCAAATATTCTTGGCAGTTGCAGCTTAGAAAACATAGAGATAAGTACTATAGATAGAGAAGGTAATAATGTGCCTATAGCTAAAAGTCCCTCTACTTTGTTAGAATCTAAAAAAGGTTATAATATTAAATCAACTAATAATTGTGTATTAGAAGAAATTTTAGATGTTTCTGATACTGTTACGACAACTACTACAGAAAACAGATGTTCGGAATGTGGGGATGGTTTTTTTAATTTTTGTGATGACGATGAATGTAAAGCTTTGGGTAATTGTGAGTTTACAGATGAATGTAGAGAAATTATTTCAGTAGATATTCCAGCAAATTTATGTAATAATCAAGGTGGAGCATTATGTGAAAAATATGAAGTTTGTCGAGGAACTGTATTATCTGCTTCTGATACTAATAGATGTTGTTTAGGAGAGTGTAAACTTCCAAACTCTTTTGATTGGAGAAATAGACATGGAGAGAATTGGAACAGTCCTGTAAAAAATCAAGGTAGCGTTAGTTCATGTACTTCATTTGGTGCTATTGCTGCCATCGAAGCTACTATTAACTTATATTACAATCAGCATTTGGATATTGACTTATCAGAACAAGCTACATTATCCTGCGGTAGTACCCTTTATCAAGAAGCAATACTGAACGAGGATGGACATGGGGATTTTAATTCTGCTCCTGCTGGGGATTGTTTTGGGGTTAATAGTCCTGCAAGCAACCTTTGTCGAGCCAAAGTTGTCGGATTTGTTGATGAGCAATGTTATCCTTATGTAGATCATTTTACACCTAGTACTTTTGTATGTGATAATCTATGTTCTGACTATCAAAACAGATTGTGGAAAGTTACTGATTTTTTTCAATTACTTTCAGATGGTGCTTATACAAACTTTGTAGTAGATGATAACAATAATGTATTTTATGAAGGCCCTCTTTTAGACAGATTAAGACAAGAACATCTTAGTGAGGAAGAACTAAAAAAAGCCATAATAAAATATGGGCCTGTAGGCGCAAGTTCTGTAGTACCTGGCCATACAGCATCCATAGTAGGCTGGGAAAACACAGATTATGAATTGATAGAACAATGTGATGCTAATGAGTTTTGTACAGATAGTAGCTGTAACACAATTTGTACTCCTGGAGAAATAATTTGTAAGAATATTCACTACTCTAATGAAGACTGGAGTTTAGTAAAAGGTACAAAACTGAAATGTAGTGAAACAGGCGATGGGCTTGAACCAGCGTGGGAATCAGGTGATTATTTCTGTACTGATGAAGAACTTTGCTATCGAGGTGAATGTGTACCTAAAAAATCAGTAAAAGAAGGGGAAATCTTATGTGTTGGCGAAACTTTGGGGGAAAATACAAAAGTGAATAGATATTCCTATAAGCCTTCTGAGGGAGAAACCCGATGGATATACAAGAACAGCGGGGGGACTTCAATTGGAGAGCAAGGATATGGAAAAGTAGTTAAAAATGCAGAAGAATTTGGTGTTGTTGGTGTTGTTAAAACTCCTATTATACCTCCACCAAATAAGAATTATGAAATTAACTGTGAAGATAAAGATAATGACAATTTTTGTAATTGGGGGATATCAGAGAATAAGCCAAGTACTTGTCCTGCTTCATGTAAACCGGAAGAAGATTGGGATGATTCAGATGCAAATATTGGTGCATTAGGGGTTGAATTAACAGTAATGCCTGATTCAACTACTACACCAACAACACCTTCAGAACAAACTGTCACAATTACACTTAATGAAGGATATAACTTCATCTCTTTGTCAGTCACACCAGATGATACCAGAACAGAAACTATTATTGAATCTATTGAAGATAAATTAGAGAGGATATGGTATTATGACGCTTCTATAGATAAATGGTATTTTTACAATCCCGACCCAATATTTAGCAGTGCTAATAATTTGTTGACTTTAGAGCCGGGAAAAGGTTACCAATTTAATATGAAACAAGCAGCAACACTTAAGGTAATAGGAATGCCTTATGAATTTCAACCTATAACCTTAGAAGCGAATAAATGGTATATGATAGGTACGTTTTTTTCAGATGTAACACTTTCAAATATTCTTGGTAATTGCAGCTTAGAAAAGATAGAGATAAGTACCATGGATGAAGAAGGTAATAATGTACCTATAGCTAAAAGTTCCTCTACTTTGTTGGAATCTAAAAAAGGGTATAATATTAAATCAACTAATGATTGTGAGTTAGGAAAAATTTTAGATGTTTCTGATACTGTTACGACAAGTACTACACCTTCACAATGCGGCCAACAATGCGGCTCAACTACATGCCAATCTTATGAAACATGCATAACTGAATATCCTGATGATGAGGGTATTGATGCTTATGAAACAAATACATGCATACTTTCTTCTGAATGCGGTGCAACATGCAATGAATGGGTACAAAAGTACTCCAATATTCTTAATATTGGTATACAAGATGAGCCTTGTTCTGAATTTGCAAATTGCGCTGGAATTGAAAGAGATGATTTTAATGTTGAAGTGCCATGTGAAGATGGTTATCTATGTGTTGGGAAGTGCACAGTTCCAGAACCTTCTGTTGCAAGTGTTTCACTAATTGTAGAAAATAGAAAACTTGAATCAAAATATTCTAATAAAGAAGTATTTCTAATTTCAGATACTGACTGGGAAGATGTTTTAAGCCTTGTTCCTATTACAACTTGGACTGAAAATGCTCAGATTATAAAATATCCTACTTTAATCTATCATGAAGAAGATGATGCATTTGATGCAGATTCTATAATTTACTTTATACAACAATATAGCCCAAGTAGAGTAACAATTATTGGTCAAACTCCACAAGAATTAGATAATCTGCTTATAGCTCCTCCAGAATTAGGTGCTGGATTAAGTAACAACCAAATTCAAAGAATTTCCATAAATGATTATTTTTCTTATTGGACATCTTTTGGCAAAGTTGTGTATGTTGAGAATAATTATGAATTAGCGCTGCTTGCTTCTACATACGCTTCTTTGATTAACGCTCCATTGATAATACAAGGGACTAATTATGATTCTCAAAATGTTTTTTCTAATAGAAAAATTATTTGTGTTGGTAATGTTAATCCGACTGGAAGCAGTTGTAATGAGCAGTATAACTTAGAACAATTACAAAGAAAATATGTTGATGAAACTGGAACTGATAAGATAATGTTGGTTAATCCAAATGATTTGGATATTAAAGTTATTAATGATGTAGAATCGTTTTTTAGTAAAGATTTTACAAAAAGTAGTGGAATAATAAATGAAATATATAGTGGGACATCTTTAGCAGCGCCTATATTGGCATCAGCTAAACAAGAATTAATCTTAACAATAAACTCGCCAAATTATGAATTTGTTGATCAAAAACTCAAGTCAAGCATAACCAATTATCATATAGTTCCAAATTATTTAACTATATTTGCAACTCCTGACGCTGTCCAGCAAACTCAAATTGGATTGAAATATTTGGAAGAATGGGTAAATGAAGATGACAGAGTAGAAGTTGATAATCACATATATGGTGATTTAGATGGTGATTTCTTCCAAGAACTAGCTGTGGGCAGAATTTATGGCATAACAATATCTGATGTTTCTTCCTATGTCGGAAGAGATTTGTTTTATGATGAACTACCTCATTCCAATGATTTTGCGGTTTTGTGGGCTCCAGATTTTCCAAATATGATATCTGCGGGTAAAACTATTGATAAACTTTTATCTGCAACAGGAATGAATGAAAGAAGTGTTTACGCAACAAATGATGGTGGACCTAAAATGTTTAATCCTAAAAATGATTTCGAAAACAAAGCACTAATAGCCTATCTTGATCATGGATCTTGGAATGGTGGATCATTGGGGTACACAACGCCGGATTTAGCAAATAATGATGTACATTTTGACTCGACGGTAGTCATTTCAAATGCATGCTCTGTTAATGCGTACGATAAAATTACTGAAGATTCTCCTAAACATATGTTTTTTGGCGGACAGTTGATTAGGAGAGGGGCCTTAGCACATTTTGCTGCAGTGGAAGATGCAGGTCTAAATGCAGATCTGGCCAAAACTGTTGTAGAACAGATAGCTCAAGGATATAATAATGGAATGGCGTTAAGGAACGTTCGTAATCTAATAGTACCTGAGCCAATATTTGAATTTGATCCATTTTATGTACTATTAGGTGATCCTACTTTCAATTTAAATCTTAATAGACCTACCAATCTTGAAGAGATAAAAATTGAAACTGATACTGATTCAAAGATTATAAAAATATTATGGCCAAGTATTTCTGCTGGTATAAAGTTTGATTTTGGAAATAAAAATGTTAAAAAAAGTGAAGGCGAGTTATTTTTTAATCACTTTAGTACTAATTTGTTAAGAGATTACTATTTGAAGGACTATAGGTATTATGAAAATGGTGAATTAAAACATTCTGAGGAAGTATTTCAAGCCTCAACTACCTTAGTGACGCCGCTAGATATGGCAATTAATAGTATTAATGAGATTGAAATTAGGAGCTTGTCATTTAATAAGTTATTGAAATGTGCTAATAACCCTTGGGGTAGTGTAGTTTGCGTCGAAGATCCAGATAATTTAATTGCGAGAGAGGAAAGTGTATACCCCCTACTTACAAGGGATAACAAAGGTAATGATTGGCTTTATGTTTCCATACTATTAAACGGCGAAGACATAGTAGATAAGGATGTATTGGAGGCTCGCGAATATTACTTATATTATGATTAAATAATAAAAATGATGAATATTAAACTAATGAAATTGATGTGGGTATTTCTTATAATTATTTTAGTTTCTGGAATAGTCATAGCTCAAGACTCAAATTTAAAAATTGATATTTCTGTTAAGCCAGAAGTTTATGTATCTGACTTAGACTTTTTCTCCTATAATATAACATCCAATGAATCTACATTTATAACTTATGTTCCTTCAATTTCTTGTCCAACAGCTCCTGTTCCATTAATTGATTATATTGAAAGCACTGTTTCACGTTCAGAACCTATCATAGAAGATTATAGGAATTTTCAAGTATTACCATCTTTTGAACCGCAAGTTTGTGAAGCTAGAGTTGAAATATTTTCTCCAATAAATATTGTTGAAAAACGTACTTTTGAAATTAAAACAAAACCATCCTTTTCTTTTAATGTAAAAACATGTAAAGACTCAAATTGTGAAATATCAAATTCCGTATTTTCATTAGGAGAAGATGTATTTATTGATTTTGTTTCACAAGTCTCTAATCCAGAAATTTCTGCTATATTGACTTACCCTGACAAAACAACAAAACAGATATCTTTACCTGCTAAAATAAATGCTGATCAGATTGGAACATATTCTTTAGAAGTAACTGCTACTAAAGAAGATTACAAGACTATTACTGATAATATTCAATTTGGAGTTATTGAAGAAGAAGCAGAAATAGTGAGTAGAAGCGTTTGTAATTCTAACAATATTTGCGAAATTAATAATGGCGAAAATGCTCAAACCTGTCCTCAAGAATGCTCCTCTGGTTCAAATGATGATTTTTGCGATGCAATACAAGATAATATCTGCGACCCAGACTGCTCAACAGAACAAGATGCTGATTGTAGAGGAAAAGAAACTCTTGAGGAAGATGAAACTAGAAAACCAAGTTCTTTAGCAATAATAATTGCTTTAACATTTCTATTAATTATAATCATTTTTGCTTATCTTGAATTTAACAGATTAAAATATCATAAAAATTTGAAAGTGAACTATAAGGAAGAAAGATTAAACGATATGAGAGAATATATTCAAACTAATTTGAGAAGAGGTTACAAAAAAGAAGGAATAAGAAATGCCTTGATTAAAATCGGCTATAATAATGAGGAAATTGAAGAGGCGTTTAGGAGATTGAGATGAATAAGATATTGAGCATTATAATTGTAATTGCTTTTTTGATTCTTGCAGCTAGTTTTATTTATGCTTTTGTTGCTGATGACGACCAGGATGGTGTTCCTGATGAATTTGATCTATGTCCTGGTTCTGATACTCAGGTAGTGGATCAGTTTGGGTGCAGCTGTGATCAAAAGAACTGCCCTTCTGATAATAATGAATGCACTAATGATTGCAGTATCATAAATAGGCTTACAGCCTGTGTATTTACTAATGTTGATGATAATGAACCATGTGAAGGTGGTTATTGTGTAGATGGAGAATGTGTGTCTGGGGTTGGTTCTACGCCAACACAACAATTAAACTGCGGCTCACAATGCGGCTCAATTGAATGCGGATCTCATGAAATATGTGAAATTGATTGGGATGATGATGATTCTGAAATAAGAGCCTGCAAGTTCTCTGTTGAATGTGGCGCAACTTGTGGTGATATTATTGATAAGTATCCAAATCAATACGTAATCAAGGAAAGTTCTTGCAGCAGTTATGATAGATGTTTTACTCAAGAAGCTGATATTGGAACATATTCATGTGATAGGAATTTATGCGCTGGAAGATGCACACGTAATAAATGTGTTACACTTGAGTGTGGCGATGTTATAAAAGATAGGGGCATACAAATAAAATGGGATGATGCAGATGCAGACCTATATGAATTAGAATGGCGTAAAGAAGGGTTAAGTTTTGATGATGAATGTCCAAATACTAATCCAGCGGAATGCGGTTATACTCTAACAGAAGATACTGATGCATACGCATTAGGTCTTGATAACAACCAACTATATGATTTCCGAGTAGAGGCAATAGAATCAGATAGGTGCTCGTATCTTGGACTTGGAAGATGGTCAGAAATAGTTACATGTCCACAATGCGCAACACCGACTCTTAGCTGTGGTAATATTGTTCAAAATGGCATACAGATGGATTGGACTGATGCAGTTGCAGCAAGATATAGATTAGAATGGCGTAAAGAAGGGTTAAGCTTTGATGAATCATGTGCAAACACTAATCCGGCAGAATGTGGTTATACTCTAACAGAAGATACTAATGCGTTAGCATTAGGTCTTGGAAACAACCAAAAATATAATTTTAGAGTAAGGGTAGAAGAAGCAACTACATGCCAAGCACCTGGACAGTGGGCAGATACAGCTACATGCACTATTTCAGAGCCAGGTCCTTCTTGTGCTAATGAAGGACAAGGATGTGAGACTCTTGAATGCTGTTCAGGATTAACTTGTATTGAGCAAGGTGGACGTGGACGTAGAATGTGTCAGACTCCTACTACCCCAATTTCTATACCAACAGCAGTACCAAGACCAGTACCGACACTTACACCTAGATCGCCATCGACTATGTCAAGTTGTGGAGACAAATGTGAAAAAGAGCCTCCATTGCCTCCTGGGACAGATGTTATAAGTTATTGCAGCAGGCCGTTGATTGTACCTAACAATGAATTAGAAGATAATGAAAAGAGTTTTCCAAATGTTCAAGCGAATAAAGATAATGAAGATAATAGGTACTTTGTTTATGTTTCAAAGGGAAGTGACACATCAACTTTAGTTGAAGTAAAGAATCTGAATGAAGTTGAAATAGAACCATTACTGGAAGGTGTTTCATTTGATGGTAATGAACTGACTATAACTGACAATACGGCTTTTATTATTCACGGTAATCCTGATAAAGGAGGATTTTTTTCTTGTGGTTGGTGGTGCGGCGAAAAACAGTTAGAACTAAAAGGAAAAACCGAGAAAATCAGATTATACCCCACTGAAAATTGTGATGAATTAACTGGTATTATAACCAATGCTTTATTGGAATCTCCATATTCTGAAGGAATAAGACCTGGCATTTTGTATGCTGCATTATTTGAAGTTATGGATGACATTAGAACAACAACCGCGCATGTTATTGAAGATGCTGTACTAGATACACCATTACCCACAAGTAAAAAACCATTGATAAGACTTATTGAAGATGCTGTACCAGAAACAATTACGAGTAAAAAATCATTAATGAAAATTATTAAAGATGCTATACTAGGCAAATTTACAAGTAAAAAACCATTGATAAGACTTATTGAAGGTGTTGTACCAGAAACAATTACGAGTAAAAAATCATTGATAAGACTTATTGAAGGTGTTGTACCAGAAACAGCTTCACTTATAGGTTCTATAGATGAAGAAATATCTTTGAGAATATTAGTAAAAAGGGGAGGTAAAGAAGTTCCTTTGATTGAAGGTCAGAAGTATGAAATTGGTACAATTTACACTACAGAAGGGAGAGTTCAGGAAGCATTGGAATTTGCAAGAAGTTTGGATGAGTTGGACATAACAGATAGAATTAGGGCAATAGACGGATGGGTTGCTGAGAATGGTGTTTACCCAACAGACAGAGTTGTTAACCAGTTAAAGTACACAAATTTTGATCCATTCACAGGTGCTGCACTACACCCACCAGATGTCACAAATATTTATAGGAATCCTGTCCTTGGCGATTTTGCTGAAAAGTTTGTACCAGGTAAGTTGGGGGAACTGGAAACTCTCACTAATATTATGGAAAATGAACTTGCAGATGGAAGATTCTTATGCGTATGTAGGGATATAGCTGTTTTAGGGACAGCAATGGCAAGAGAGGCTGGAGTTGAAGCATCGATGGCAACTGGGGGGTTGTCTCTGGATGGAACTTTGGATCTAAGAAAGCTTGATGGGACAAAAAACATGGGATGGCATGCATGGGTAAACTTTAGAGATAGTCAAGGAAGGCTCGTGGAATGGGACCCTACAGCTAGTTTGTCTGATGATATTTATATAGAACCACGTGCTCAGTTTCTTACTTCTATTGATTATCCTGAGGCTTTTAAAAGATACAAACCGGCTATACTAGAGACAATTCTTTCTGAGGGAACAGTCAATGTAGCAATACTGGATGAAGCAAATAATCCCATAAATAATAGAAAGGTAGAGGGTGTTGTTCTTCTGGATAACCCTAATACAAAAACTTTAGTTTACGATTTAGACTTTAAAGTGACAAACCCATTAAAAATACCTGTCGTGAAACTTCAATATCCATATGAACCATATCTGGGTTCCTTTACGTATATTGCATCAACAGACTCTGGAATGCCAATAATCATAGATGGAGTTACTAGATTAACACCACTAAATCGGGAAAGATTTCCTCAAAGAGTTTTAGATTCAATTGACGCCTATAACCGAGGTTATCGATCATTTCTAGATGCTCCACCAACTACTGCCAGAGGATTAATGGAAGCGCAAACAAGGGCATTGGATGATTTAAGAGCTACTATTAGTGATATAGAAACGCCTAATGGTCCAAAATTAGAAATAAGCCTAGAGGATAGGGTAAGACTGGAAAAATCGATGGGCAATGTTAGATCAGTAGTTAGAAAACTACAACCTGAACAAGCAGTAACAAATGCCCTATTTGATTCACTGGGAAAAGCGAGAACTTCCGCATTTCAAGGTAAGCTAGCGACCGCTCAAATGCTACGTAACCCTGCATTGAGAGGGTCTTTTCGCATGGCTCCACTATTATTCTTAGGTGCGGCAGACCCTCTTTTCACATTCTCTCCTATTTTCCAGGACTTTGCTAACGACTTAGACAATGCAAATCTTATGTTAGTAGCAACAGGGCTAAATGTAGCTGAAATAGGAATTTTACCAGTAGCCGGGGGGATGATGATAAAACAGGTTGTCTCTGCTGGATTAGCTGGTGGAAGATCCGCTGCAGCTGCTGGAGGATCCGCTATAGTTGGTGGAAGATCCGCTGCAATTGGTGCTGCAGGAGGCATAGCAAGAAGTTTTGCTATGCCATTTGCTATTGCATATGTTGCATCAATATACGGTACAACCATTTATTGTATGGTTAATCCATCATCAGGTTTGTGTGGTTGTCGAGTAAGTGAAGAAGATTATGATGGAAATCTTATACTAGAACTAGAAAAATATACAGTTGAAAAAGATGAAACAATTAACTACAGGATTCTAGGATTTGAAAATTGCCCTACACCTGTAGGATTAAATCTAGTTGCTGGCCTTGTTAGTATGGGTAGTATAAATGAACCAATAGGACTGTACCAACGAAGTAACAATCCACTTATGACCTCTGCAACACCTGGATACCAACTGATTTCTGGGCGTTGTGAATTCCAAGAAAGCGGTAAGTGGTGTTTAGGCCCAATGAAAGCAGACTTGAGTCGAGGCGACCATGATATCTTAATAGGATATCTTGTAGGAGGAGAAAATAGTTACAGTTTTACAGGACAAGAGATTACAGTAGAATGATTAAAATATCAAATGAATGCAAATAAATATTATTTGGAAGGGTTTACTAATTTAACATCAATTTATTCTGCTAAAAACAAATTATAATTAACTATCATAAGAGATATAACTGTTGAATAATCATCTGCAGTCAAACCCAAATTTTTAGTGAAAATCTTTTTTGCATCACGATTTATTTCACCTTCTGGCAATGGATATTTCTTAAAGAAATTTTCAATAACTGAAAGCCTCTCTACTCTTACCCTAGCGGTCCCTAAACCTTCTTCTGCAAAAATAGTTTCAATAGCTTTTGTGTTTTCTATTAGTTTTAACAGGTTTTCTTTGCTGGTATCAGTCTCAGTAAGTGTTGATGACAATTCGCTTTTATCCAACTCAGCATAAACATTGATGAGATTGAAATCATCATCCAATGCATCTATCTCATTAGCCAAAAACAGCAACGCAGTTATCTTAGCATTTTCGCTTCCATCAGCATTTAAAAAAGAAACCCAGTCGTAGTCTGTTATATCTTTAACTTTGGATTGAAACCCTGAGTCTGCTTCTGTTTGGGAAACGTCTGATCTTTTTTCAAATATAGGCAAAATTGCAATCACAATTATAGAAATAATTATTACAAATATGATAATTAAAAATAGTTTTTTATGATTTTTATTTACTGGAACTTGTTGTTGAGTATAAGGATATTGTTGCTTACTAGGAGAATTTTGTTGTTGCGCATGAAAACCTAAAGGTTGTCTAACTCTTACATTGCCTCCACCCAAATTTACCTGGTTCATAGCATAATAAATCTGGGAAGAAGTATAACCTTGCTTTTTTAATTCCTGGATTATTTGGTTAGCAGGCATGCCTTTTTGCTTCATTGCATTAACTTGCTTAATAGGCAGCCCAGCAGTAGATGGCTGTTGTCTTTTGTTATTCTTTCCTCTGCTTGTAGCCATTATACACCTCTTTTTTATGATAATACAATTTGAATACTTAAAAAACTTTTTATATTAGTTATTTAAATATGATGATAATGAAAAAAAGAGGTCAGATTACAATATTTTTGATTCTTGGAGTGGTTATAATTGTTGTATTTGTAATGTTTTATTACTTAAATAGTTTAAGCAGGATAAACCCTGGGGAGAATATAGTGAGCAAATCAGAAGCTGGAGATATAGTTAAAAAGTATGCTGAATCGTGTTTGAAAATGGTGAGTGATGAAGCTTTATTTGAGATGATAGGATTGCAAGGCGGTTATATTGGTTCGGTTCCCAACCCAGCATCTTATCATGGAAATGATGTTCCAATTTATTTAGTGGCAACGTGTATTGACTATTGTAGTCAATGGGTTGACCCTCCTAGTCCTGAAGCGAGTTGTTTGGCAGCTGCGGGAGCGACGCCACCGTCTTGTGATCCTGTTTGTGAGTGTCTTGAGTGGAGATGTAAATGGACTTATACTATGAACATTCCTGATAATGACTGGGTAGGACCTAATGATAATGGTTATATATATGCTGATTGTGAGGACGGAGTTATTGACAGCATGGTAAATGGTAATTGGGTTTCTTATAATTATAAAACAGGATTTCCACCTCCAGGCGGTGAAGATTTCAGTGTAATAAGTGATAAACTAGCCGCTCACATTACTGCTAATACTGATAATAAGTTCGAAGAATGTTTTGAAATGGATGTTTTCGAAAATATTGGAATAGGGGTTGAAGATGCCGGAGGGGGGATTGAAAATGTTGATGTCAGCATAAATGAAGAAGATGTAACTATACAACTTACTTATCCTTTAGATATAACAGCAGATGACACTATAACAAAAATAGATTCTTTTAGAGTTAAATTGCCAATAAGGTTAAAGTTTTTGTATGAAAGTGCTATAGAGCTTGTTAATCACATACAAGCAAATGCAGAACAAGATACACCGCAAACAGATAATATACCCTACAATGACGAAGAAGTGATATACAATATAGCCAACCCTTCAACTAAGGACTATTGCGCTGATTTCGTGGTTAAGAGTAATGCTAAGAATATTAGGAATATAAATATTTACCCACTAGATGATGTGAGAGCACCAGATGCTGGAATAGCACCAGATGAGGAGATAGTACAATTTCTGGATTATAGCACTTTTTATGATCACTATGTCGATTCTTACGTATTTCAATTCGCTGTTAAGAATATAAATATTGAAAATAGTTGTTTTGGCCCATGATAATATTTTCTTTTGAACTATACCAACAACTTTATCTTCTCTCCCTTATTATAGGCATCCAGAATTACTTTTCCAAGATTATTATTTTTTTTCACTTTTATTAAGCCAGTTTTGC
>CAZTBE010000001.1:39013-62359 GCA_964611745.1 uncultured Methanosarcinales archaeon
AGAATTACTTTTCCAAGATTATTATTTTTTTTCACTTTTATTAAGCCAGTTTTGCCGGCTTTCGCGGTCATCAATAATTCATCGTTGACATAGACATCGATATCTTTGTTTTGCATTTTAATGTCTAAATTAAATTTTATAGTTTTCTTGTCAATCTCTAATTGGTAAGGGACCTCTTCCTGTTTTTCCTGCTTTGTTTCTGTTTCTTCATGCTCATTTTCCTGTTTTCTATCTCCCAATTCTCTTACCTCAACACTCATTCCCAAACTCTTCTCAATTATACTGATATTCCTGCCCTGCTTTCCTATTATTTTTGGAATGTCTCTTTCAGGAACATAAACAATGCATTTATTATCTGAAACAACTTCAACTTCAGCATCTCTTGAATATCTTGAAAATTCATCTTCTATTGCCAGCTCTGCAAGCTTATGGATTCCTTTTTGCTCTCCTTTTTTAGTTTCTTGAACAGGAACAACAACTGTCTGCTCACCATAGCTGTAGATTTCATATGCTTCTTTTCCTGTTTCAAAATCCATAACTACAACTACTGGACGGGCAAGATCTGCTTCTGTCATTCCACTAGGCACTTTAACTGTCATTTTTAATGAAAGAACTTTATTGATAAAACCGTCTTTTATGAAAAAAACAGTATCAATTATTTGAGGTATAACTCCCATTTCTACTCTGCCAAGAAATCTTTGAATAGCATCTATGGGGTTAGTTGCATGTACAACTCCAATCATTCCAACCCCTGCTAAACGCAAATCTGCAAATAATTTAAAATCATCAGTGTTACGCATTTCGTCAAAGAAAGTATAATCAGGCCTTGATAATAACAATATATCATGGATTTCTTGAGCATCTGCATGGCTTATTGAATATTGGGTTATATTATCAGGTAATATCAGATCACGAGGAGCTTCTACTGTCTTTACAATTTTATCTTGTGCAGCGTAAAATTCAGCCAATGCCTGAGAAAATGTTGTTTTACCCATCCCTGGGCTTCCAGCTACTAAAACACCATCTGCCTGTGTTGAAATTCTTCTCCTAAGCTTTTCACTTAATTTGTAATCATCAAGGTTTAATCTCTTAACAGGCCTTACTGCAGTAATTTCCCAGCCATCTGAAAATGCTGGTTTGGTAATGACAATCCTAAACTTTCCTAGCTGTACAATTGTTGAGCCTTCTCTTTCTATTTCAATAAAACCATCTTTTCTTAACTTTGCATCCTCAATAATTTCCCTGCTTATGTCTTGTATCTCTTCTTGCTTCAAAATAGCTTTTCTTAGTGGCGTAAAAGACCAGTTTCCTGGCATTCCTTTTTTGGCATAAGGCATTACATTTTCCCTTAAATGAACTGACATAGTTGTTTCATCAAAAAATTTTTCTAATTTTAATTTTTT
Source organism: uncultured Methanosarcinales archaeon (assembly GCA_964611745.1). GTDB lineage: Archaea > Nanobdellota > Nanobdellia > Woesearchaeales > GW2011-AR4 > JACPJP01. Next base: position 40,417 of record CAZTBE010000001.1, read on the forward strand.
CAGGCTTCTTTCCGGCATTTTGAAATAAAGAATTTTAATGCCCCTAGCTAAAGCAACTTCTGACTGCACTTTATCTGATGTTATTAAAGTAGCATCTTCATCAAATGCTAACTGCCTAATCATAGAATCTATTTCTCCCAAAGAAGCATGCCTTATCTCTGAAGCACGTGGCCTTTCGCCTCTAAAAATCAGTCCAATTTCGCTTTTTGCAGCAATATCCTTTATTCTTTTAATCTCATCTAACCCAAGAAAACCAATAGCTTTTCCTAAATTTGCCTGATGCTCTAGTTCTGCAAGAACAGCTTCATGCATTATTACCTCTTTTGCCTTGATTTCATTATTTTTGATTTTATCAGAAAGCAATCCTTCTATTATAACAGAAGTATCTGGTACTATTCTTTGGATATTTGATTCATTATTCATTTTTCGTTATTTTTAATTATTAACCTATTTTTCGTCATTGTTTTTTGTTTTATTATTGAATTTTTTTAATTGTTATTGATTGGTTTTGCACCATTATTTTTTTCATTATTCATTTTTAATTGAATTTTTACTATTAGAACTAAAATATTGCTTTTCTTTATAAATCTATGGGTTTTTGTTTAATTTCAATATTGAAAGAAATTTAAAAATAGTTAAAATTAATTATTTGCAATATGGAAAATTTATATTTTATGTCTTATTTAGTTACCAAATTGATTAAACTTAGAAAATAGAAAGATTTATATATAAGTATACCACTACACCTAGTATACTTAGTATAAAAGTATACCTAAATATGAATAAAATGGTAGAAAATCAGCATACAGTTAAAGAACCCACCAAGGTTGTAGAAGAGCTTCCTTCTAGAATAAAGACTATTAAAGTCGATATTAGGGCCTGGGATTCTTTGAAACAGCTAAAAAAAGAATATGAAACATTCAATGATGTGATAAAAGAGCTTCTTAATGAAAGGACTAAGTCTATTGGAGATGATAATGTTAAAGCTATCAAGTATGAAAGAAAAACCACTTTTTTTAATACAGAATATAAAGGACCTTTATTTAAGCGCCATTCAATAGGGGTTGAATTTGAATATAATGATGTAAAAAATCAAAAATTGGATTTCAGTTTGAATGTAAAAATAAAAAAGGTATTTTATGGCAAAAGAATTTTTAATCCTTCAATTTTTTTTGGTGTGGATGGTACGCACAAACATTACAATAAGGTTTTTATGAATTTATACTTAAAAGCTGTTGGATTAGCATTAGATAGAGAATTCAGGATCCATTCAGGAATGATTTCTGATAAAGACTATGGTGACATAGCTAGATGGAAGAAAATATATTACGACTACAACTTAAGCGAAGAATCATTTAAGCACGATGTAGAAGCGCCATTAAGGTTAAGTGAAGAAGAAAAGCCAACAGACGAATGGCATAAGAAAATAATAGACTCCATCACTGTCAAAAGCCATATTATGTAAGGGGAAATGAAAGACTTCCATTTCTCCAAGATTTATTTCAACAAATTAATTCTTGATGATCCAAAAACTAAAATAAGAGTTGTTGTAAATGAAACTCCTAGTTTGGATATTGCACAAGAGGAATATTCTTTAAGGGTTACAACAAGACACGAAGAAGATAGGATTATTAATAGAGATTATGCAATAGAACACGCTTTGCCGCCTTCAAAACATGATTTTCCGCATATACAATTTAAATTTCATACAGAAGAAATTGGTCAATTTAGAGTGAGAATTGATTTTGAAAATCAGGAAGAATACAAAAAAGGTGTTCTCGGTTTTATTTATAAGATTAAGGATGTGCTCACTTATCTGGAAGAGTTTAAAAAAGGAATAACAAAAGAAGTTTTAGTTCTTGATTTGGTGAATAGATTAGAAGAAGAATCAGAATTTCTTACAAATAAAATTCATGAGGGAATAACGAAATATTCTATCATATTCGATAAAAAAGGAGTAAGGAGTAAACTAAAAAAATTAGAGCAAAATAATCTGCTATTAGGATTCATGGGTTTGGATAATGTTAAACTAATCGAAGAAACATATCGACCCAGAAAATAGTATAGGGTATCAAACTTAGAGGGAATATAAAAAACTTATGGTACCAAACTCTCAACAAACAACACAAACTGATTAAATACCAACAAAACATTCTGGATTAAAGTAACAGAAATATTTATAACCACAATGCTTTATGGGTATTTAATGTTCAACAGAATTGATGCTATAATGATTATTGTTCCCATAAATAAAAATGAGTAACTTACATTAATATCAGCTACTTTTCCTATAATCAGCATCATCCCAGCAAGATATAAGCTGGTCAACATAGAGATTAAAGAAAGTACTGTTGCTCTGTTTTTGCTAGGGATATAGACATTTTTGTAAGCCGAAAAGAGTGGTTCCTGCAATCCAATCGTTCCTCTTAGTAAAACAAATAGTAAAATTGCCCAGATTGGATGAAACGTAAAAGCCATAGTAACATAGAAAATCCCTGGCAAGATTGTGGATAAAAAAATGGTTAACCTTCCCCCAAATTTTTTTTCAACTTTGTAGGCATATCTCTGGAGTAATGCAGCAAGTAAAAGCGAAAAAGCGAAAACAATCCCAAAAATTGCAGTACTTACACCTGAATTTTTAAAATATGGTTGGTATAGATACATAATGGCGAATAAAAATGGGCTTGCAAAGGTACTCAACAACACAATGCGTAACAATGATTTGTTGCTTCCAATGAGCCTAACCCCACATTTAAAAAAAACTATGGGGTTTTCCTTTTCGACTTTTTTGGGTTGTGAATCTTTGATGAACAATGAAGTTACAAATCCGGTAAGCATTGCTCCTAGGGTCAACAATATTAAAAGAATAAACTGGGGCATAAGAAGGTCTTTGGCAAGGAAACTCCCGATTATTGGAGCAATAATCATTGCAATTAAAGAAGCAGAACCATAGCTTCCCATAGATTTTTTCATTTCTTCTTCTTTGTTTCTTGGATGCAGGTTATCATACATTAAAGCCTCTATACTTCCAGAATGGAAGGCGATACCAATGCCACTCATTGCAAAAGCAAATGCAAACCAAAAAAAATTATCTGCAAAAAGAAAGACTACGGGCTCTAGTGCAATAAGCAGTGTTCCAACTACAATTGATTTCTTCCTGCCAATTGTATCAGCAAAAATGCCAGTGGGAATTTCAAATAAAACGACAAATACAACAAGCACTGATTCTAGGAACAATATCTGAAAATAATCAAGCCCTCTCTGCTGGAAGAAGAATACAATAATCGGGCTAAGGAAGAATAGGTGCATAAAAAAGTTGATTAGGCTTAGCTTTGTGATTTCAGTAATATGGAATTTCATATGCAAACTATGGGGCAGGTATTTTTAAAGTTTCCTGCCCATATTCGGTTTCTGACCTCAGTTTGTAACGCCGATTGATATTAGCTAAACACTATTTTGACAGAAAAAAGTGTCATCATCAGAATTATTTACTCCAAAAAAGCGTTTAAATTATCCATCTATACCAACCCATCAACAAACAACACAAACTGGTTAAATACCAACAAAACATTCTGGATTAAAGTAACATTAGTAAGATTGATAAAAAAGTTTTCTTGCGTCTCATAAGATTTTCCATTTCCATCTTCATATTTAACAACAATATTGAATTCGTTAACGTTTTTCTTTAAGTTTTTGCCAAGAAGATTAATAACAAATTTTCTGTCTTCAGGAAACTCTTTTACAGTCCATGTTTTTTCAAAATTGTTCTGGAATAATGTAACTTCCACATTTTCTGGTATAGAATTTGATTCTTTGCTCAATAAAAAGCTGATCTTAAATTGGTCAATATATTCAACTTCATTTGGAGCTTCTATTTCATTTATTTTTATTTCCGGTTTATCCAAAACAGTATATTCAATGTATTCTGCTTTGGAAACATCAATATTTTTAACCTTAAAGATTGATTCCTGTATTCCTGCAACAGGTTTTTCAACAGTATAATTGAAATTATTTTCCTGTACAATGCCTAAATTTGTTTTAGAACATTCAGATTCAAAACACACATTCAAATTCTTTAAAACAGTATTTCCAATGTTTTTAATTTTGCATTTAACCAAAGCTGTTTCATAAGAATAGAATTCTTTTTGGTCAATTTGACAACTAATTTCTACATCTTTGGAATAGACTTTTTCCTCTTCTTCCTTTCTTTGCTCCAATATGCTGTTTATCTCTTCAAAAGAATAATCAATATCTCCTTTTTTTGATTTAAACTCGGCATCTTTTTCAGAGCCTCTTATTGTGCTTACAGTTATTGGAAAAGTGTATACGAAGTTTTTCTGCAAATCATCAGTTAATTTAACTATCCAGAAAACGCTTTTCTTTTCATTTGGCTTCAATAAAATGTTTTTGATAAAATTTCCTGTTAATTCAACTTCTATTGGTTTTGATATATAGATCTCTGATGAAATGTAATAATCTTCCAAATTTTCCAAAATAACTTCTATTAAATTGTATGAACCAAATCCGATATCTTGCTTTAAAACTCGGACATCTAAATTAACAGTATCTTGGGTTCTTCCAATTTTTTCTCCTAACGTAGTGTCTATATCCAATTTTTCAGTCTCTAAATCAATATTTCTTGCAACCCATTTATATGATACAGAAGGCTCATTGCTGTCAACTGATTCCTTTAATTTTACATGCGTAGGGTCTAAATAACCAAACTGTCCGTAGGTTACATCATAAGGAACCCAGCCATAGCCTGGGAAGTATATTTCTGCCCAGCCATGGCTACCCCAGTTCTCTGGAAACAATTCACTCTCTGTATAAGCAATTCCAGATACAAATTTACCGGGAATTCCTAAAGACCTTAGCATTGCAATAAATAAGGAAGTTAGTTCATCACATACACCTTGTCTATTATCTATGACCCATGATGCTTTTTGGCTTATCTCTGCAGTTAAGGTGCTTAAATCATATTCTATATTATTTTTTGTCCATTCAGCCATCTTATGCACAACCACATACAGATCATCCTCTCCTTCAGCAATTTCAGAAGCGAAGCCTATAATATCTTCATCATCAGAATTAATTATCTCATTTGGCTCTGTATATTGTTTTAGCTCTTCTGGTAAATCTAATATAGGAAATTTTATTTTATTTTTTATTTCGATGACGTTGCTGTTTGTTTTTATTTTTGTGTTATATCCGAAATTTATTTTATTTTTTGGATTCTCCCATCTAAAGAGTACAGCATTATTTTCTACGTCTGCCTCTGGATTGATTTCAAGGTCAATTACTTCCTGGCCAAAGTATTCATAAGGATAATGAGAAAGGTTTACATTGATGTATTTAACACTGTAATTTGAAGATGTCGGCTTTATTATTGCTTCTGAAGAAACATCTATATTTATTATAAGATTTTTAGAGTTGTAGTACCAATCATCCTCTTGTGCATAAATTAGAGCAGGTACAATAAGTATAACCAGTAAAAACAATAATATTTTTTTCATTTAACTATCCTTAATTTTTTTATTTAAAAAGATATTGATTAATTATTTGATTTTTTGAATTATAATTTTTTAATTAATTTTCATTGTATAAAAAGTATGAATTACTTTTTATGCTTGAAAATCTTTGATTTTCATTGAATTTGAATTCATGAAAATTCTCTGAATTTTCAGGACACCGAAAATTTTCAATTTTCGCGTGTATTGTAATTTTTTATTGTAATTATTGATTTAAATTTTCAATTAGACTCATTTAGAAAGATTATAATAGTACTTCCCTTTTATAACCTTAATGGCAGCAGAACTTTTTGCAATAATAAGTGCAGTTTTTCTAGCTACTAGTGGAGTAGTTGCAAGAATAGCTCTTAGCAAGAAAGGATCTCCATTTTCAGCATTTCTGACATTTGCTTCAGGTACACTACTTGTATGGTTGCTTGTTTTAATTATAGGATATGAACTCCCAAACAAAACTGGAGCTATATTTTTTATTTTAAGAGGAATTCTTGATCCAGGTATTGCACCATTACTCATCTATGTTGCATTAAGAAAAATTGGTATTGTGTTCACAGTTCCAATTATAGCAACTTATCCCTTAGTCTCGACATCCCTTTCTGTTATCTTTTTGAAAGAAAATTTGACTTTATTTATAACACTGGGCACTCTTCTCGTAATATTAGGAGTTATACTGCTGAACTATAAGCATACCAGAAACGCTGTTCATTTGAAATGTATATTATGGGTAGTAGCCGGTACTATTCTTATCGGTATATCTACCGTTATTACAAAATTTGCACTTAACAACTCAAATACTCCAGTAAGTGGGTTGGCTTTTTCTTTTACCACGGGAATACTTCTCCAGATTTTGATAATAACTCTCCTAAGAAAATGGAAAGATTTGCGAATGGACTGGAAAACATCTAGGTTGTTTTTTTTATCAGGTGTTTTTGTATCTACAGGATTCGCGTTTGGTTTTATTGCTTTTTCACAGGGCGAAGTAGTTATTATAGGTCCATTAGCAAGCACATTTCCATTATTTTCTTTAATATTGTCAAGAATTTTTCTTAAAAAACATGAGACAATAACAAAAAATGCAATAATTGGAACCTTTTTTATAGTAATTGGAGCATCAGTACTCGCATTGGTTTAGAAAACATTTAAAAGGGATACATTCATCTCTTATTTTATGCCGAGGTCGCATAGCCTGGCCATTGCGAAGGATTGCTAGGACTATTTTTCCCTGAATAGGACGTTAAGATCCTTTGTCCTTCGGGGCACGTGAGTTCAAAGTTGTGCGTTGACGCACACTCCAGTGCAATGTGGGTCTTACCAGACCCACTGAACGACAATGTCGTTCAAGAAATGTCAACGCTCAGTGAAAGTCTCACCCTCGGCGTTTTTTAAAATGTCATCAGCATCAGAACTAAAAAAAGGCAGTTACTTTATCTATAATGGAGAACCTGTTTGTGTAGTAAGGAAAGAGATAGTTGTCTATGGGACTCATTCTCACAGTAAACTAAAATTATTTATCCAGGGCCTGAACAAAAAGGGAGAAAGAAGCATTAACATGCATCATACTGATAAGGTTGAAATTACAGATATAACAAGAAAAACAGGACAGATTATCTCAAAAGCAGACAATAGCTTACAGATAATGGATGAGGTAAGTTATGAAACTCTAGATGCGAGCGCTCCAAAAGAGCTGCTTGATGAACTGAATGAAGGAGATTCTGTCATTTTTATTGAATTTAAAGGCAATATACAGATTATTGAGAAAAAATAATAGTGGAGTTATCAGCAACATTTTTAAACAATCAGTATTTCTTATTTTTAATAAAGCGGAGTAGGGCTTTTGCAGCCTTTGCTGACTGCAAACCTAAGAGTCAGGAGTGCCCGGAGACTTTTTAGCCGGATGGCTCATAAGCAACTCTGTGACACCCTCAGGTCGGAAGTTCAAATCTTCTCTCCGCTATAGGGATGTGGCGTTTGCCACATCCCATTTTTCCTCAAACTCCTTCAACAAAGAATCATTATCCATCTTTATAGAATAAGTGTAGCTGTCCAACTTTTTTGATTTAATAAAATCCAGAAATTTTTGCTGCTTTTCTTTGCTCCAACTCTGAAACAGGATATAAGCTTTGCATCCGTCATCTTTTTCTTTCTCGCAGTCTAAGTCCAATTTTCTGTAATCTCTGCCTTCATGCAATGCAGGATGGCCCGGACAAAAGAATTTTCCATCTTTAAAGACAAGATTAGCGCAAATTCCAGAAGATCTGAGCTCTGTAGTCCTGGTCATAAATAATTTAATTGGTTTGTTATTAAATTGCCAGGTGTTTTTCCTTATATCCTTCATTAATTTTCTCTTATGGTTGTAATCATTGCCGCAGCAGCCAAAACAACTTAATCCAAGTTCTTCAGTCTGGCATAGGATTTCCATTTTTATTTTATTTCTATGTTCTTATTTAAAATTATTGGATTGCAAAACAAAAATTATTTAAATATCAAAACCAAAAATCTATTAATAAGGTTAATATGGACGACTCGATGCAGTTAGGGGGAAATATTGAGCTTTCTGGTTTCAAAGACCTAGATGGTTCTTCCATGGTTGTTTTAAAGAAGATTATAGGCAATTATGGAAGGCGTATGTCTGATATTTCTGATAAGTTTGAAAGTTTGAAAATAACCATGAAACCCGTGCATGAAACTGAAAAAAGTGAAAAGTATGAGATACATGCCCAGCTCATGAATGATGGAAAGCCTTTTGTTTCTGAAGTTGTAGAAAGAAACCTGTTTATAGCCATTGATTCTGCTTTAAAGAAAATAGAAAGCCAGCTCAGCTGATTTTCTTAGGTTGTTCCTGCTTATCTTTCTTAAGGCTGATTATCTGGATTAATTTTAAAGCGTTTATTTCCTGCTTTAATTCTTCTATTTGGTCTTTTAGCTCATATATTAACTCATAATTATGCTGTATATTATCTGTGTTTTCACTAACAACATTAGGTACATCTGAAAAGGTTGTAAATTCCTGTCTTATCTGCTTAATCCAAGCATCTACATTGTCTGTAAAGGTTTTTAGTTCTGGTTCCATTTTTTTGTCAAAGGTCGGAAATCAAATATTTCCGAAATTCAAAGGCAAAAGAGGCTTGATACCATAACGTGAAAGGTCAATTGAATAGATCATTTGTCCTCGTTTATGGCATCGTTTATGCCTCTTTTGACATAAACTAATTGTTAAACTAGTATACAAATAGGTATATTACCAATATATAAAGGTTTCGGATTAAATGTATACTGGAGAATATATGTCAGAAGGTATAAATCTGCAACAAAACAATTAATAAACATTTATAAAGAAATAATAAAACTTATTCTTATCAATGCGCCAGTAACTCAGCTTGGTGAGGAATATTCCTCGAGCAAATAGAGTGACAGCCTTCTAAGCTGTAAGTCGGGAGTTCGAATCTTCCCTGGCGCGTTTTTTTCTTTTTGTTTTAATATTTCAACAAAATTCACATACATTCGGCTTTTTTGCTTTTGATTTAGCTTTTGATTTTTTAATAGTTTTTTTTGTTTTTTTAACCTTTTTTGGCATGAATATCACCTCAAACATTTTTCTATTATCTTTCTCATATAAAAATGTTTTTAAACATGGTTATATCCCAAATTGATATGAACAAGGTATTAATGAGCAAAAATGATAAATTCCTAATTAAGGATGCAACCAAAGATTACCATACAAAACACGGTTATTTCAAAAAAGAAGAGCTGAAAGCCAAATCAGGCTCTAAGATAATTTCCAACACTAAAAAAGAATTTACTGTTTTTGAGCCTTATTTTATTGATTTATACAGAAAAATAAAAAGAGATGCGCAAATTATTCCTTTGAAAGATATTGGATTAATCGTTTCAGAGACAGGAATCAACAATAAAAGCAAAGTTATTGATGCTGGTGCTGGTTCCGGAGCATTATGCTGTTTTCTAGCCAATATTGTAAAAGAAGTTACAACATATGAGATCAGGGAAGATTTTATTGAAATTGTAAAAAAGAACATTGATTTTCTAAAATTAAAGAATGTTAAAATAAAAAATAAGAATATCTACGAAGGCATTGATGAAAAAAACATTGACTTAATTGTATTAGACTTACCAGAGCCGTGGAAAGCAATAGATGCTGCAAAAAAGGCATTAAAACCAGGAAGTTTTTTGGTTTCTTACAGCCCAACAATACCTCAAAGTTCAGATTTTATAAATAAAATAAATAAAGATAAAAACTTTGTTCATATAAAGACTTCTGAAATACTTGAAAGAGAGTGGGAAATAGATGAAAGAAAAGTAAGGCCTAAAAGCCAGCAGATAGGACATTCTGGTTTTATAAGTTTTGTTAGAAGAATTTAATTGAAAAAATAAAAAAAATAAAACTTTAAATTATTTTAGTGGTATTATCCACATCCGCCGCCACATCCGTCTCCCATTTTAGTGCCTCCATATAGTTTTTTAATGTTATACTAGGATATTAGACTTAATACTTTATAAATGTTTGGTTTAATGGTTTAAAAGCAAGTATTCACATCTTCTCTAGGACATCTATTCCAAGCAAATTCAAACTATTTTTCAATGTTTGTCTTACACAGCTTATCAACAATAACCTTGCTTTCTTTAATTTCTCTTCTTCTTTTAAGATATTATGTATATGATAGAATTCATTGAATTGCTTTGCAAGCTCATAAGCATAATTTGCTATGGTATTTGGCCTTAATTCAACAGCTGTTTTTTCTGCAATTTGAGGAAAAGCAGATAGTTTTTTTATCAATTCAATTTCTTCTTTAGAGTCCAATAATGAAAAATCAGCTTTTTTTGGCAATTGTCTCTTATATTTTTTAATTATTGAACTTATCCTTGCATAAGCATATTGTATATATGGAGCAGTTTCACCTTCAAAGTTTAATGCTTGCTGCCAGTTAAAGATAACATTTTTCTCAGGACTAACTTTTAAGATCCCATATTTTAATGCACCATATCCGATTACTTTTGCTGCTTTGCTGTCAATTTTTTTGTATCTCTGTTTCAACTCTGTTCCTGCTTTTTTCAGGGCTTCTGACATAAAATCTTCCAGTAAAACTATATTTCCTTTTCTTGTAGACATCTTTCCTTCATCTAATAAAACAAAAGAATAGTAAACTGCTTTTCTTGTTTTCTTTTCTAAAAGTTTTAGAGCAGCATTTATCTGTTCGTTGTATAATTTCTGGTCTTCTCCTAATACAACAATGTTTTTTCCTTTTGTTCCAATATCCAGTGCATAAGCAATATCCCTTAACGGATACAAGGAAGTTCCATCTCCCCTTGTTAAAACAAGCACTGGAACTTTCATTCCTAACTCAAAACCTTTTTCGTCTAAAACAAACCTATTGTCTTTGTCAAAGAAAAATTTTCCTGTTTTTTCCAATAATTTTAATGCTTCATGTGTTTTTCTGCTCCATAGATATGATGATTCATAATCAAACTTATCATACTTGATGTTTAGCTCAGAAAGAATCTTAATCTGGCCTTTAATTGAGATATCAACAATTTTCTTGAATTCATTGATTATTTTTTTGTCTCCATTTTCAAGCTTGTTTAAAAGCAATAATACTTCTTTCTCTAATTTTTCGTTTTCTGCTACTTTTTTTGCTATATTCATATAAATTTTTAATAAGTCATTGAATTTGATATTTTTCTCATTTCTTGCAGCTAAAACTAACATAGAGATTTGTTTTCCAATATCATTTACATAATAATGCACCTCAACATTGTATTTCTGGAATTTAAGAATCTTTGCCAAAGCATCCCCAATTAATGCATTTCTTGCCCTACCCACATGAGGGCTTGCATTCGGGTTAATGGAAGTATGCTCCAAAATCAGTTTTTTATTCTTGCCAAAATTAGATGAGCCATAATTATCTTTTTCCTTCAGAATCCTGTTTAATGTCCCTTCCCCTAATATGTCTTTATTTATAAAAAAATTGACATAAGGCCCGATGACTTTTATTTCTTTAATATTCTTACTTTTCTTTATTTTTTTTGATAAATCAGATGCTATCTCATTAGGATTTTTTTTGTAAATTTTTGCCAAAGAAAAACAAGGGAAAGCATAATCACCCAGCTCTGGTTTTGGTGGAACTTCCAGCTCTATATCTGCTTTTACTTCTTTTTTTAGAGCTTTTATTATTTCTTCCTTAAACTTGTCCATAAGAGAATTCTTGTATAGGTTTTATTAAAATGTTTTGGTTAATTAAATTCATATTCAACGAAGCAGTCACTTATACTTCCCAAATCTTTATCCATCGAGATAAAAATCCGTCTTAATAATCTTTGGTATAATATGTTGCTACCAGGATCAGGCATAGTTTCGCCTATATAACTAAAATCATCAAGATCTGATAGAGTTACAGGGCCTTCATTAACAATTTTTTTTTCTAACTCAAGTAGGTCATGTATCCTATCCTCATGCTTAAATAGTTTTGATGGGTTTTTAAGATATTTGTTTAACTCTTCCTCTGCTTTTACTAAGCTATTAAGAACATATTCTTCAGCTGGTTCATACTCTTCTCCATCTGTATTAAATAATTCCACTCCTGCAGTGGCTTTTAAATAATCAGTAGATAAACCAAATTCTTTATATTTCCTATCAGTTACTGATATAATCCTACTAGAACAATTGCGTCTTCTGACATTTTTATCAATCAACTTTCTTAAAATCTGGGTTATCAGGCTCCTTATCATAACCAATTAATAATTCTTTATCACCAAAATCGTCTTCAACTATTCTTCTGACATTTTTTAACTTACTCCTGATTTCAAACTCTTCCAATTCATCTTTGTCTTCATCAGTATACCTTCTTAAATTCTGCTGGTACCTTTGGTATTTTGTTTCTTCAAACCAGGCTAAAGGGTCTTCTTCTTCAATAACGAAAACTTTTGGCTGCGGTTCTTCAATAACATAAGTTACTGTTTTTCCCTGCTGTCCATCATATTGTGGATAGGTGCAGCTAGATAAAAGGAATAAAACAATTACAAACAATGTTAATTTAACTCTCATACAGTAGTGGTATAGGATACCGATTTATAAATGTTGTTGATTTTTAAAATGTCAAAAGAAAAAATTGGTATTTATGAAAAAATTTCCAAATCTTCAAGCTTTCGTATATTTCTTATGTTATTGAATGAGTTTTTCATTATCTGTCAAAAACCACCCATCAGAGATGGGTGGCATGATTTCAGTAGCTTCACTTTCAGGTGGTTTTTGATGCTCGGAATTCCACCAATAAGGAGTGGTTTTCGAGCACTACTAATTCCACCAATTAAAAATTGGTGGAATTCCGTTGTTTAAAAGTCCTTCAGATTGTTCATAACTAAAATTTGCTGATCCGCCAGAAATAAAGTTTCGTAGTCTTCCCACAGATCCTCTTATAAATATAAGTTGTTGTCCAACATCAGAATCTTCATTATATTGTTCTAATAGTCCTTGGATTGAGTCCTGTATTTGAATGCATTTATAATTTATTGGACCTAAACCTTTTCTATCTCCTATTAGTCTTATCAATTCTCCTATGTATTTATGTAGATGTATCATAATTATAAATATAAGATAATTTATCTCTTATATAAATAATTTTCCATATCTCCTGCTTTTTTGGTGAATAAGAATTATCCCTCTAACTTGACAGCTCATTGATTTTCTATTTCTTCCTCAACTTATCAATCTTGCTTTCCACCCTTCTCATGGAAACCCTAAGTTCTTCGAATGACTTGTAAATTTTCCTGAAGAAAAAAAGCCTTACTATCAAGGTTATAACATAAATGCCAAAAATTCCTCCAACAACCAGGCTAATTATATTAAGTATTTGCTGCACTGTAGAAGAAATAGGCCCTAACAGAGGCATAGTAGCGTTGATATCAACCATACACTAAATTCTTTTCCTCAGCTTTATTAAGTTTTTCCTTATTTCCAGCGGAGTTGGTAGTAGAACTCTTTGATTTCTGAGCATTTACGTAATCAATCAGATCTTTAATCGTAATGATTTTCATATCATTATGTTTTTTTGAAAACTCAATCAAGTCAGGCAGCTTTGCCATACTGCCATCATCATTTATCACTTCACATATTACAGCTGCAGGGTACAAACCAGCAAGCTTAGCTAAATCCACAGATGCTTCTGTATGGCCTTGTCTCACTAAAACTCCGCCTTCCTTGTACATTATTGGAAACATATGCCCTGGCAGGGCAAAGTCTTCACTTTTTATGTTATCATCTATCAGTGCCTTTACAGTTGCAGCCCTATCAGCAGGTGAAATTCCGGTTGTTGTTCCGTTTCTATAATCAACAGAAATGCTAAACATGCACCTGTTAATTTCATTATGGTCTACCATTGCAGGTATGCCTAATTGATTTAATCTTTCCCTTATGATAGGCATGCATACTAAACCACGGGCATTCTTTATCATATAGTTTATCCTGTCTGCTGTTGCTTTCTCAGCAGCAAGAACTAGATCACCTTCATTTTCCCTGTTTTCATCATCCACTACAATGACAAACTTTCCTCTCTTGATATCATTAATAGCTTCTTCTATTTTGCTGAATACCATTTACTTTGGAGTTAAAATAACTGGTTTTTATAGTTTTTGGTTGCAAAAACCTGGAGAGCTTGCTCTCCGCTGGTTTTGCTTTTGCAAAATCTTGGAAACTGTGTTTCCCGCTGGTTTTTGTTTTTCAAAAACCTGGGAAAACTTGTTTTCCCGCTGGTTTTCTTTTTTGTTATAGATTTCCTTCCACCAAAATGTCTTTTCCTATTTTTTTTGTGGAGATGTCCTTTAGCTTAACGGCTTTATTGACTTTTTTAATTCCTAGATTTTTTATTGGACCCAAGCCATTTCCTATTATTTTTGGCGCAGTAAATATCAAAAGCTTGTCTACAACACTTTCTTTAATTGCATTTCCGCTTAACTCAGCTCCGCCTTCTATCATGACAGATGCTATCTCAGATTTACCAAGCTCTTTCAGCAGTTCCTTTAAGTCTACTAATTCTTTCTTCGGGTTTAGCATAAGTATTCTAACACCTTTTTGCTGCAATTTGTCAGCTTTCTTTTTTTTAGCTCTTTTCGTTGTTGCAATTATAACCTTGCTTGGATCTTTAAAGACTTTTGACCGTTCTGATATCTTTAATTTTGAATCAACTATTATCTTTACAGGATTTTTTCCTTTAACCAATCTTGAATCTAATATGGGGTTGTCTCTTGTGATAGTATTTATTCCGACCATAACAGCATCAACATCATTTCTTATCTGATGGACATATTTTCTTGCAGCCATGCTTGTAATGTATTTTGAATCACCTGTTGAGGTTGCTATTTTTCCATCAAGGCTCATGGCTAATTTTAGAATTACAAAAGGTTTTTTTGTCTTTGTATATTTTATATAGGCTTCATTTAGTTTTTTTGCCTTGTCTCTTAAAATGCCGATTCTTGTCTTTAAGCCGCGAAATTTTAACTCTTTGTAGCCGTCTACCAATGGATTAGGGTCTTCCATTCCCACAACAACTTCCCTGATGCCCGCTTCAACAATCTTTTCTGTGCATGGGCTTGTTTTTCCCCAATGAGAACAAGGCTCAACATTGACATACATGGTTGCGTTCTTTGCTTTCTTTCCAGCAGCCTTTAACGCATTTATTTCTGCATGCTCTTCTCCATATTTTTTATGATAGCCGCGGCCAACAATCTTTCCTCTTTTGACAATAATGCATCCAACCAGTGGATTAGGGCTCACATAGCCCCTACCTTTCTCAGCTAACTGTATGGCTATATCCATATACTTCTTGTGCGAAATCATAAAACCCCAAATTCAGAAAAACAAGCCCTTATTTAAATTTGTTTGTTTTAATTTAAGGATGATGACATATATCACTTTAGAGTATTTTCATTATTCCAATAGAAAACTTTTTAAATGATTATTTAAATTTTAAATCAGACGGAAAAATGGCTGAAGAAGGAGAAGGAGAAGAAAAGGAAAAAGAAGAAGATAATGTGTATGATGAGGAAGGCAGGGAAGAGCTAGTTGAACAAGGTGAAATGAGCCCTGAAGAAGCAGGGTTTATGAAAGGCTACGAGGAAGCTGACGAAGAGAAAGAAGAGAAAAAAGAGGAAGACGAAGATGACGAAGAGAAGAAAGAGAAAGAATAAAGCTTTTTCTATGGTTTTGCGTATGTGAATCTATATTTTTGGATTATTTAGTTTCACGCAAGTACTTTAAAACAGGATTATCTGAAGGGATAACTTCATTAATGATTTCCTCTAAACCTGCTTCAATCATACCAGTCTGCGGATTAAGATAAATTAATCGCTTAACAGGATCTGATGAGCCGCTAAGAAGCTTCCAACGCTCATAATCATCCCTGTCTTCTGTAAAAACCACATCAAATTCTCTTTGCTGCTGTGTTGCCA
Source organism: uncultured Methanosarcinales archaeon (assembly GCA_964611745.1). GTDB lineage: Archaea > Nanobdellota > Nanobdellia > Woesearchaeales > GW2011-AR4 > JACPJP01. The sequence goes on from CAZTBE010000001.1 coordinate 56,397, forward strand.
AAGAATCCAAGGCATACCATCCTAAATGCAAATAACCAATTTGTTTTTGCTTTTCAACAGACCGAATTCCAATGATATGTTTTAATGCATCCTCAAAATTACCTTTTTTTATCAAATTTGTAACTTTTCCTACATGATATCTTTCTTTTAATCTCTGTAAATATGACATACTCCAATGCAACTATCATTCTTTTAAAAGATTTTATAAATTTATATTGTTTTATACTAAACTTGTATTTGTTGCTTTTTTATAATAACGTTTAAATATCTGGTTTGATTTGCAGCATAATATGGAAGCTAAGATAAGAAGAAAGGAAACAGCAAAGCTGCCGACAGAATACGGAGATTTTGATGCAATTGTTTACGAAGACAATAAAGGATTGTATCATTTTGCTTTGGTTAAAGGGGATATTAAGGACAAAGATGTTTTAGTACGCGTTCAGTCAGAATGCCTTACTGGAGATGTTTTTCATTCTTTAAGATGCGACTGCAATAAGCAGCTTAATAATGCATTAAAGTTAATAGCTAAGGAAGATGGTATTTTGCTTTATCTAAGGCAGGAAGGCAGAGGCATTGGGCTGCTGAATAAAATAAAAGCTTATAATTTACAAGATGAGGGTATGGATACAGTAGAGGCAAATGAAAATCTTGGTTTTAATGCTGATATGAGGGATTATACTATTGGTGTGCAGATTTTGGCTGATTTAGGAATAAAAAGGGTAAGATTGATGACAAACAACCCAAAAAAAATAGAGGGTTTGGAGAAGTATGGCGTCAAGATTGTTGAACGCATACCATTAATAATAAAGCCCAACACAACAAATAAGAATTATCTTAAAGTGAAGAAAGAAAAATTAGGGCATTATTTGGAAGATAAAGGGGTTGTTGAGTAAATTATTTTCTTCCAATAATAATATCTCCTTCTCCCGATGGAATTACATTAACTTCTGATAAACCTGATTTCTTATGAAAAAGTGCGATTCCCAAAGAAAATAAATCATGCATATCTATAGAATCTTTTCCAAGCATATCTTGTGCTTGCCTTATATAATCTTTTAGGTCCCTTGCTGTTTTTATAGGCTCATCTTGTTTTAACCTCATAAGACCATTTATATAGCGAAATGTATCATTATGATCATCAAAACCATCAGCAATAATTTCCCCAGTTGAAGAATCGTAGGTAAGCCACACTCTTGCAGGGTGATATTCTGGTTTTGTTGGAAATGACATTCCACCTGGCATAGAAGCAAAAATTCCTCCTTCTTTAAGGTGGCTGACTAATACTTGATTAAATTTTTCTGGGTATCCATAATGGGTTGCTGAATAGACATCCAATGCTAGATCATATTGTTCACCTGCATGGAAATCCTCAACAGATGATTCATGAAAATCAAAATTTACTCCACGCTTATTTGCTGATTGTTTTGCATTCTTTATACTATCAGAGTTTGAATCAATTCCAGAGTAATGATTTAAATTTGGGAAATTATCTTTAATTATACTTATAGAAGTTTGACTGGGACCTGATTCGAGAATAGAAGTAATATTATCTGTAGGAAGTTGATGAAATATGTGCAAGTAGGTCTGGACCCTAGGATTATTGACATCATACCCTTTTCCGTGTCCTATTCCTTTTAAAAAGCCACCAACATATATAATAGTATATGGGTTAGGTAGTATTTAAATCTTTCTATTTTTGTAACTAATAAGTAGTTAAAATTAGATGATTATGCAACTAACGCTTCTCATAACCATGATGCTTTCCAGTAGGCTTCTCATAAAAACTAAATGCCTTGAGAAATCTGGGAGATCTTGCTAAAGGCCTGATAAATCTGGAAAAAAATCTTAACCTGCTTACTTCTTTTCCACTTCTTTCTATCTCTCTAACCAATACCTTGCCTTCTTTTTCTACTTCAAGAGCCTCACGAAAATAGGTTTGGGCAGTTTCCCCTAAATTTGCAATGGCAACAAATTCTTCTAGTAGTCTCAGCACTAGAAAAGCAGGAAAAACAGCTATTACTTCCAGCCAATACTTTCTTAAAAATTTTGGGAAATTCCTTGTGCGTATGTATTTGAATATTAGATCCAAAACAAAAATAAGAATAATAAATCCATCAATAATTGAAACATAAATATGATACGGCTCAATCTCGTGCCCAAAAAATATCTGGCCTATAATTAAGAATAACAACAGAATAAGAGTGTAAGGAATAATCCTATCAACTAACAGTTCTATCTTATGCAGCCAAGGTTTCATAAAGTAATTTTTGTTATTTAATTAATATAAATGTTTCTAAAATGTCAAAAACCACCCATCAGAGATGGGTGGCATGATTTCAGTAGCTTCACTTTCAGGTGGTTTTTGATGCTCGGAATTCCACCAATAAGGAGTGGTTTTCGAGCACTACTCATTCCACCAATTAAAAATTGGTGGAATTCCGTTGTTTAAAAAATCTGATTGTTTCAAAAGCTCAACAATTCCATAACCTTGGCAATATCTTTTTCATCTATAACAAACAAAGTATCGGTCCAGGTAGACATTGTTTCTATAATATTAATCCCATTTTCAGCCAATAAGGTGGATAAATAAGCAATAACTCCTGGTGTTTTTTCCAGATCTTCAGAACTCTTTAATGTAATCTCTGCCAGGTTTTCATTTATTTTTATTATTTTATTCCTGAAAAACCTTTTTACAATATTCAAAAATTCATTAGAAGTTATAACAGTTATTGTATTTGATCCTTCTATGATATGAAATAATTCTTTTTTCTTTTTAATTTCTTTCTGCAGCTCAATCAAATGTCCGTAATAAATGTCCTTTTCCACTAAAACAACAACAATTTTATTCTTGACTTCCAGTTTGCTGCCTTTTAAGATTTTTATTATTTTGTTCTCTAAAACTGTTTCTTTGCTTACTTTTCTATAATATCTTCTGCAGGCTATTAATATTGCATCAAAATTCTTTTTTGAATCCAAGTTCTGATTCTTGCATATCTGCCTGGTCAGAGAAGAATAGTTAATAAGGCCTTTCTTTAGGCAGTCTTTAATTGAAGGGTGCTCTGAGATATACTGCTCTGTAAGCCTTGTTATATTTGCCATTTACCAACCCCAACTGTTATGATTATTTCTCAGTAATTGATTTGTTGATTTCTTTTGCTATATTGTGATTAATTTCTACACTGCTTACATCGATCCAGTCTGAGAGATCTTTTTGCATTTATGAGCATAAAACCGAAGCCATAAAAAAAATTAATGGCCTCAGATTTTCAAATGGAGCGCCTATGCCTTGATCTTTGTGGTACTCATATCAAAAAGACATATCGCTCAATACTAATTATTTTATAACTTCTATTTAAATGTTTTGTTTCGGACATATTTAAATGAAATTAAACAATTGGTTTTGTATGGGACATTTCTCCCTTCATGAAGAACAGAATTGTTTGCTTATTAGAGTGTTACTAATAAGTAACGAAAAGTTTATAAATGGGCTGAATTTACTTTTTGCTGTATAAACAATTTAACATAGACAATAGGGTAGATTATACAAGTTAAAATGGCAAATAATCAAGTAATGTACAAAATAGGGGAAGTTGATATTCCTGGTACTCAAATATATGGGGCTCTATCCAACTGCTTACAAGGACTTGATATAGACCTGCAATTAAGGAAAGCTCCCAGTAGTGATAAAATAGAAGTTTGTGTTCCTCGCCAATTTGTTGAAGAAGGTATTAATTCTTTTCTTGATCCTTTGACAGCTAGATTAGAGCAATTTAAAGAAAGGCATAGTAAAAATGGGACTCCTGCTAACGTAGAGATTTATGATCTAAGCTATATATTAACACAAGCTGCTAGAGACGGGGAAGTAAATCGTCTTAAAGCTAGTGTTCAGATGTTAAAAGTTAATGATGGGGAGTTAAAAGGACAACTTGAAAGATCAAAAGAAAGGGAAGGTATATCGGAAAGGCGTTATTCGGTTGCTCAAAGAACTGCTGAAGATTTAAGAGAGCAGTTAAGTACATCCACGAGTGAGTTAGATAATGCAAGACAATATGCATCTGGATTAGAAAAGGAAGTTACCTCATTAAAGGGAGATGTATTGCAGGGCGATGAACAACAGTATTCTCCAGGCCAAGCAGATTTTATTTCACACTTATTTTATCAAATTTCTGGTGAAATTGAAAATAGGAAAATTTATGAAAAAATAGAGGGAGAAAAAGAAACTATTAGGCAAAGAGACCAATATTTAGCAGAGCATGGACCAGAGGCTGTGGAATCTCTTCCCATTCAAGAAGCAAGAGAGCTGACTCAAAAAAAATGGCAAGATGCAGAGAGTTTAGTTGCAGAATATGAAAGTGTTGCACCTCTAAATTTTCCAATTAAAATTGCAAAAACAAACGAGGGAACAACAGTAGTTGTACCAGTAAATCCAAAATCAAGTAATGAAGTCGTAATGGCTCTTTACGATAATCTTACTGCTTATGGAGCCAAATTAGACTCAGAATCCGGTTTGGAAGCTTCTGTTGACAATGAACAACCTTTTGCAACATTAAAAATAACTGGAGAAGTAGATAATAAAACTATAGAAGACAGGTTATTAAGTGCATTTGGAGAAATTGCACAGCAAGCAAAACTTAATCTGCTGCCTTTATCAGTTAGTTATGTTACTAGTGCAGTTGAAAAAGAAAGTCCTGCACCTGAAGAAGTAAGTGCTGCACCTGAGACTGTAAATCCTGCAGACTATATAAGGTCTAGAATTCGAGAGTTGTATGGAACTCAAAAAGAGTTCTCTGATAAAAACCCTGATGTAAAAGGGGTTAATAATGTATTACACCAGTTATCACAGGGTAAGGGGTTGCGGAAAAGAACAATTGGAAATTTGGCAACAGCTTTAAAAATTGACAGTTCTTACCTGGAAGCTGTAATAAGGGGAGAGGTTGTTGGTACCTCTGAGGGATTAAGTCCTGCATTTGAAACAAGTACTCCTGTAACTGAAGAGGTAGCTCTTACATCTGAGGGATTAAGTCCTGCAGATTACTTAGTATCTAAAGTCATATTACAATATGGAACTCAAAAAGAATTTCAGGATCAAACCGGCATTCGGATTGGTGGTCATTTGAACAGAATAAGAAATGGTCATGAACTTACAGATAAAACAATTCAAAATATTGCGAAACATTTTCCAGGTTTACGCAAGGATACTTTAAAAAGAAACTTAAGACAAAAAAAGACTTCTACCTGAAAAAGTTTAAACTATGTAATATTCTAGATCAATTTCCTTCTTAACTGCAATCTGTTAAACTTCTTTAAATGTCTAATATTAGACATTTTTGTCTAATTTGTCCAGAATGGGGCATCAGGTTTTTAAAATAAGATTCATTTGGTTAAATAATGAAAAAATTAATATCAACAATAGAAATCGTAGATAATGGGAAATTTTCAGGCTATTTAGATTTAGGTGAGCTGGAGAAACTCTTAAACGATTCCTTTGGAGTTAGGGATATGGAATTAGTTAGAGGCTATTTCGACAAGAATAGTCCAAGTTATCCTTCGGGTGTATCTTTTCTTGTATTAACGCAAGACATAGCACAAGAGGGTAGCCCGCTTGCTGGCATCTTACTTGCTGAAACAAAAGGAATCCATGGATTTAATTTTGATTATTATGATAAGATAGCTGTTCATCCGGATTATCAAAAGAATGGTGTAATGACAAATCTTGTTCAAATAGCCAGAAATATTGGAGACCAAGACGGTCAAATTCCACCTGCACTCTTGCGAACAAGCGATGCAGAAATAAGTAAATCTTATGATAAATTAAGCGACGTAGTAGTTAAGATGGGAGATTATTATATTCATGGATATGGGTTTTTTAATGAATAAGGAAATCCTCTTCGTGATGATGTTTTGGGAAAATTTCAGTCAGCTGCAAAATATGCTGCTGCTTTGCCTGCAACACTAGATAAAAA
>CAZTBE010000002.1:0-60871 GCA_964611745.1 uncultured Methanosarcinales archaeon
AAAGTGTTTCGTTTTCTATGCTTTGTTTTCATTTATTATTTAAACGTAATTCTGTATGTGAATTTTTACTAAAATCTAAGATATGGTGATTAAGGAAAATATTAAAAATAAATTCATATTCTTAACATAAACTTAATTGATTTGGCCAAAATAATAAACAAAAGATTTAAAATAGTTATGGAATATGCGCATATAAATAAGGTGACAAAAATTAAAAAACAATTTAGAATGATATTTGCTTCTTTCTTTGTATTAACTGTATTAGGTGAAGGAGTATTAGCCTACTTAGATCCAGGAACTGGTTCGGCAATTGGAGGGGCTTTATGGCCTTTAATAATAGCTTTTTTCTCGGCTATATTCGCATTTATAGTTAAATATTTTTGGAATCCAATAAAAAAAGTTTTTTCTAAGCTGAATGGCTTTGCAAAATCTAAGTGAATAACATATGAAAAATAAAGTCCTAATTATTGGAATAGATGCTATGGATTCCAGAATAGTCGATGAACTAGAACTTCCAAATCTAAAAAGCCTAGAAACATACACCAAATTACAAACTACAATTCCACCTGAGACTCCAGTAGCATGGAGTGCGGCATCTACTGGAACAAATCCGGGAAAATATGGGATTTTTGATTTCATTAATCGAGATCTGCAAACATATATGCCAAGATTGAACTTAGCAATCGAAAAAAGAGGTATTGTTAAGACAGAATTTTTTTCGCTTATGAAAGGTATACCTTTTTGGAGAATATTAAGTGAAAATAACATTCCCTCTACTATAATAAGATGGCCAGTTACATTTCCCCCGGAAAAGATAAATGGCAAAATGCTCTCAGGCCTAGGCACTGTCGATATAAAAGGTATGTTAAACAAATATTCTTTCTATACTGATGGTAATTTTAATGGAGATGAAGAGAGCACTGGAAATATAATACCCATAGAAATACAAAATAATGTAATAGAGACATATATTTCTGGCCCTTTGATAAATAAGGGTGGTGAGCTTAAAGATGTAAAGAAACTTATTTCTATAATACTTAAAGAGGATAAATTAATTATAAAAATCGATAATAAAGATTATGAAATAGGATTAAAATGTTGGAGCGAGATGATCAAAACCAAATTCAAAGTATATTTTATGAGTGTATATGGCATATTTAAAATATACCTTGAATCTATAAAACCAACTTTCAAGATGTATATGACTTCTGTACAGATAGATCCTGAAAACCAAATTTATGATATAACTTATCCTAAAGACTATGGCAAAGAACTTGAAGATAATATAGGATTATTTCATACATTAGGTATGCCCGAGGATACTAAAGCTGTTACTGAAAATAAAATTAGCGAGTCTGTTTTTATAGAACAAGTTAAGCAAATAGAAGAAGAGAGGAAAAAAATGTTCATATATGAATTCAAGAGATTTAATGAAGGTGCTTTAGCTTGCGTGTTTGATGCTGGCGATAGGCTTAAACATATATTTTGGAACAATAGATTAGATGATGATAGAGATGTAATAAAAAACTTATCGAAAGAGATAAAAGATTATTATGCTGAAAAAGACAAATTTATTGGGAACGTTATTTCTCAACTAGATAAAAATACAAAATTCATAATATTTTCTGATCATGGTTTTAGTACATTCAAAAGGCAAGTAAATATCAATTCGTGGCTAGTAAAAGAAGGTTTTATGAAATCTGATGGCAAGGGCATATTATTTGAATCTGTTGATTGGAATAGCACACAAGCATATTCTCTAGGTTTTACAAGTATATATTTGAATCTAAAAGGAAGAGAAAGAAAGGGTATTGTAAATTATGGAGAAAAAAATGATATAATAAACGAAATAATAAGGAAACTTAAAAATATTAAGGATGGAAGCAAAACAGTTCTTACTAATATATATAAAGGAAGTGAAATTTACCATGGTAAATATATAGATTTAGCTCCCGATATCGTTTTAGGATTTTCACCAGGTTACAGAATGTCTTGGAAGAATGCAAGTGGAGGCATAGAAGACGAAATAATTTATGATAACACAGAAAAATGGAGAGGCGATCACTTAATAGATAGAACTCATGTTCCTGGTGTTTTATTCACAAACTTTAAAATAAAGAGAGATAATCCCGCTATACTTGACATTGCACCTACAGTACTTAAACTTTTAGATGTTAAAATTCCTGACTATATTGATGGAGATGTGTTAATATGAATCATTTGGATGAATTAGAAAATAATAGCATCTATATCATCAGAGAGGCATATAAGCAATTTAAAAATATAGGTGTACTGTGGAGTATTGGAAAAGACTCTACTACATTAGTATGGCTTTGCAGAAAAGCTTTTTTTGGAAAGGTTCCATTCCCAGCAATCCATATAGATACAACTTATAAATTTCCAGAGATGTATAAATTTAGAGACTTTTTTGCAAAAGAATGGGAACTTAAATTGATGGTTGAAAAAAATCAAGAAGCTATTGATAAAGGAATAGGCTACGGAACTCACGATGCCTTTACTTGCTGCCATGAATTAAAAACAGTCGCTCTACAAAAATCGATTAAAAAACACAGCTTCAAGGCACTTCTTGTAGGAATAAGAAGAGACGAACATGGAATTCGTGCAAAAGAACGCTATTTCTCTCCAAGAGATATACAATTTAGGTGGGATTACAAAAACCAACCTGCTGAACTTTGGGATCAATATAAAAGTAATGTCAAAGAAGATCAGCATATTAGAGTGCATCCTCTTCTTGGATGGACTGAGCTTGATGTGTGGGAATATATTAGAAGAGAAAATATACCAATAAATGAGCTCTATTTCGCAAAAAACAGCAAGAGGTACAGAAGTCTTGGAGACATGCCAATTACTAAGCCTATAGAATCAAATGCAGACACTGTTGATAAGATAATAGAAGAATTGAAAATAACTAAAATTGCTGAAAGAAGCGGCAGATCTCAAGATAAAGAACAGGCTTATACAATGCAAAAATTAAGAAGTTTAGGTTATATGTGACAAATGGAAAAAGAATGCATGAACATAGTAATCGTAGGCCACGTTGACCATGGTAAAAGTACGTTGATAGGCAGATTATTATACGATACAAATTCGATTCCAGAAGGAATATTTGAGGAAGTTAAAAAAGTTTCTGAAGAATTAGGGAAAGAAACAGAATTTGCATATCTCCTTGATTCACTAGAGGAAGAAAGAAAGCTAAATATAACAATAGATACTACACAAATATTTTTCAAGAGCCCTAAAAAAGATTATGTAATAATAGATGCTCCAGGACATAAAGAATTTCTAAAAAACATGATAACTGGGGCTTCATTAGCTAATGCTGCTATATTGATTATAGATTCAAATGACGGTATTCAGGAGCAGACTAAAAGACACGCTTATATTTTAAGTATGCTTGGATTAAGACAAGTAATAGTTGTTGTTAATAAAATGGATATTACAGGTTATAATAGTGTCAAATTCAATAAAATAAAAGAAGATATTTTAAAATTTCTTAGTAAATTAAACATAAGACCAAAATATATTATTCCTATTTCTGCTATAAAAGGAGACAATATTATTAAGAAATCTAAAAATATGCCTTGGTACAATAATTTAAGTGTATTGGAAGCTTTAGACAATTTAAATGCAAAACAAACTTTGTCAAATCAACCATTAAGGTTCCCTGTGCAGGACGTTTATGAAATAAATAATAAAAGAATTTTAGTAGGAAAAATAGAATCAGGAAGATTAAAACAGCATGATGAGATTATCTTTCTTCCTTCAAATAAAAAATCTGAAATAAAATCAATAGAGGTTTGGAATAAAAATAAAACACATGCCGAATCTGGAGAATGTGTTGGAGTAACATTAAAAGAACCTTTGTGTATTGAGAGGGGGGAAGTGATCTGTTCAGAAGTTTCTCCAAGGATAACAAATAAATTTGAAGCAAATATTTTTTGGATGTCAAAAAACCCAACAAAAATTAATGAGAAATTAATCTTGAAATGTGCAACCCAGGAAGTGAAATATATAATAGAGAAAATTAAGAAGAAAATCAATTCTTCTACTTTAGAGGGCATAGATGAGGACTGTGATGAATTGAAAGAGACAGAAGTGGGGAATGTAATAATAAAGACTGAAAAACCAATTGTTATAGAAAATTTTAATTATATAGAGGGGTTAGGTAGATTTGTTCTTGTCAAAAATGACATTATTGTTTCAGGAGGAATTATACCTAATGAGGTTCTTAGATCATATTAAATTAGCAGGCTTTACTGGACTAACAGTAGGAATGCTGTTTGGGGTAATAGATTCTATGGTCAGAGTTATGGCCTGGAGTTTTGAATGGTTTGAATTATATCAAACATTACTGGTATCGGCTGTATTAGCCACTCTAGGATTTGTCATAGTGGGTATTTTTATAGAACTATTCGGAAAAGCTTTAAGGTTAAACTTTACGAAAAAAAACTTACTTGTTTTTTATGTTGTAAGTTCTATATTGGTTATGCTGCTTGTTTATGGAGAAATTTTTATCAATTTTAAATTGTTTGATGCTTTCACTAGATCCTATCAGCCAAGAATTGTAGTAAGCTTACTATTCCCCTTAATCGTTGGTTTGATTTATATTGCATTATTAACCAAAGGAAAGGAGATTGTATTGTATATAGTGAATTACACTCAAAGAAAAAAATTAAAAGTGTTAGCTAAAAATTTTATTTTTGTAGTACTTATTTTTATCATAACTAGCTTTCTAGTGGATATATACTTCTTGAATTCTATACAAAATTATTCATATAATAAAGAAACAAATGAAGTCCCAAATGTAGTCTTCATAACACTAGATACTGTAAGGGCAGATCACCTTTCTCTTTATGGCTACTATTTGAATACCAGCCCCAATATAGATAATCTTGCTAAAGATTCTGTTGTATTTGATAATGCTGTGTCTCCTTCACCATGGACGCTTCCAAGCCATGCATCATTTTTTTCAGGAAAATATTTGTTCAACCATAATGCTACAATAGCAAATCAGCATCTTGATAACACTGAAACAACTTTGGCGGAAATTTTAAGGGCAAAAGGTTATAATACTGCTGGATTTGTAGGAGGCCCATACACAAAAAAAAAATATGGAATTGGACAGGGCTTTGAAACATATAAGGACAGAATTGATTTTTTTGAATATGTGCAGACCTTTAATAACTGGGGTATCACCTATATTATTACTGAATTCTTTCCAGGGGTTTATAAAATATTAGGTTCTGATGGTTTTAGATCTTCAGAAGATTTAAACAAAGATATTTTTGCATGGCTTGATAAAAACAGCAAACAATCTTTTTTCATGTTTATAAATTATTTTGATGCTCATGATCCTTATAACTTAGGGAGCGAATTTAGAGACCAATTTGTAAATGAAACAAAAAAGTATCCAGATATTGATTTATGGAACTTTGAACGATATAAAAGTATTTCTGAAGACACTATCTACCACTTGAGTAGACTTTATGATACTGAGATATTCTTTCTTGACTATCATCTTGGAAAGTTTGTCAACAAGCTTGATGAATTAGGCATCAAAAATAATACCATTATAATTATAACAGCGGACCATGGAGAAGAATTCTATGACCATGGTGGTTTCCTTCATACTCAAACACTTTATGAGGAAGTTATTCATGTCCCTTTGATTATTTATTATCCAAAAGAGTTTAAGAGTAAAAGCATACATAACAGAGTAGAAGCAATGGCCATTTTTCCTACTATTTTGGATATCCTTGATGTAGAGATTCCCAGAGATATTGATGCAACTAGTCTTTTGCCGCTTATAAATAATGAACAGGGCTATAATAAGAAATATGCCTTCTCTGAATTATTCAGTAAACCAAGACGGAGTGATCAACCGATATCGGCAAATTTACAGTTTAAATCAATTTCCGATGATAACTGGAAAATTATAGAAGCAGAACCGAATATAGAGATTTTACCCCCTTCCCTTTTTAATTTAAAAACTGATCCAAGAGAACAAAAGAATTTTTATGATGTCTACCCTAATAAAAGAAAAGAGTTGCAGAAATTAATAGCCTCTTTAACAGAGGACGACGAACAAAAGTAAGTGTAAATAAAACCTGTATTAATTTATTCTATATTCATCCTTCTGAAAATTAGAAATAATAATATTATAAAGAACTAAAAACCTAATTTGTAAAAAATCAGTAAACTTTTTAAACGGATAAGCATGAGCTAAAACCACTAAAATATAATAAAATCCTAGAGTTCAACTATTTGGGGGTAAAATAATGGAAGATAATGTAGATGGTAAGTTTGATGTTGCCATAGTTGGAGGTTTAGGACATGTTGGGCTTCCATTGGGCATTGTTTTTGCAGATAAAGGGTTAAATGTGTGTTTATGCGATATTGATAAGAAAAATGCACAACTTGTTGAAAAAGGAGTTATGCCCTTTATAGAATATGGTGCTGAACCCCTACTTAAAAAAGCACTTGCAGATGGAAAACTAACGGTTTCCCTTGACAATGAAAGCGTTTCAAAAGCAAAATATGTTGTCATTGCTATTGGAACTCCCGTGGATGAATATTTGAACCCTAAGACAAGACAATTTCTTGAATTTTTTATTAGTCTTAAGAAGCATCTCCATGAAGACCAGATAATCATCATCCGCAGTACAGTATATCCTCATACATGCCAGCAAATCGTAAATTTATTGGGTGATGGAGATTGGCATATTGCCTATTGTCCTGAGCGTATTGTGCAAGGCTATGCAGTAAAAGAATTAAAAGAACTGCCCCAAATTGTTGCAGGCTTGAGTGAGAAAGCAATAGAAGAATCTTCTAAACTGTTCAATAAGATTTCTCCTAAGATTGTAAGAACTCCAATAGGGGAAGCAGAGATGATAAAGCTTTTTTCCAATGCATGGAGATACATCCAATTTGCTGTTGCAAACCAGTTCTATATGATTTCGCATAACTTTGGAGTTGATTATGATAAAATTAGGTCTGCTATGAGGGAAGGATATGAAAGAGCGCATTCTTTACCTGGTGCTGGTTTCGCTGCAGGTCCATGTTTGCTTAAAGATACAATGCAATTGTCTGCTTTTAACAGCAATAACTTCCTGTTGGGCCATGCTGCAATGATGATAAATGAAGGGCTACCAAATTTCCTTGTAGAAAACTTAAGGAAAAAACACGATTTAAGTAAAAAAAAAGTGGGCATTTTAGGCATGGCATTTAAGTCGGATATAGATGATGTCAGAGATTCCCTTTCCTTTAAGCTTGGCAAAATACTGAGGTTCCACGGAGCTAAAGTTTACTATTCAGATGAGTATGCAAAAAACCAAGATTTTGTATCTAAAGAAGAATTAATAAAATCAAGTGATATTGTCATTGTAGCAGTACCGCATTCTGCATATAAAAATTTGATTATACCTAAAAATATTGAAGTTGTCGATCTTTGGAATGTAACTGAGAAAAAACAACATAATTGATCATTTTTATTGATTCATATCTACATGGCATACAAAAACATACTTTTGACCGGCAGTTCAGGAGAACTTGGAAAAACTATAATTAAATTGAATTACTTTCCATCTTTATTAACACCTTCAAGCAAAGAATTAGATATAACAAAACCAGAATCCATCCAAAACTTCTTTGACAATAATAATTTTGACGGAGTAATTCATTGCGCAGCATTGGCAAGGATGAAGGAATGCGAAGAAAATCCAGCAAAGGCAATAACTACAAATATAATTGGCACAGGCAATCTTGTTAAAGAGGTAATTAGAAAGGAAAAAGCATCAAGAAGAAAAATAAGATTTGTTCATATGTCTACTGATGGGGTTTATTCCGGAATTAAAGGAAATTATACTGAAAAAGACGAAACATCCCCTTATAATGTATATGGTTTGACAAAATTAGGAGCAGAATGCACAGTAAGAACACTTTCAAATTTCTGCATCATACGCACAAGTTTTTTTGATCCTGAAAACATAGAATTTGATACTGCTGCTGTGGATGCATACTCCTCAAAAGTCCCAATCAGTTATCTGGTTAAGGCTATTAAAATTATGTTCGATTATGATTTTGCAGGGGTTATTAATATCGGAAGAGAAAGGAGATCTGATTATGAACATTACAAAGAGTTCAAACCAGAAATTAAAAAATGCGGGCTTAAGGATATACTGAAGACAGTCCCTTTTGCCATGGCCAAAGACGCTTCAATGGATTGCAGTTTATGGGGGAAAATAGAGAAGGAAAATGGTACTATCAAGAAATAAGATAAAACTATCTGTTGTGGTTCCCGTGCTTAATGAGGGGGATAATCTTAAGGTATTGCTGCCAATACTGAAAGCTATGATAAATGTTCCTCACGAAATTTTGATTGTATATGATATTGTTAATGATGACAGCATTCCTGTTGTAAAGTCAATGCAAAAAAACTATACTAGATTGAGGCTGGTGCATAACAAACTTGGCAGGGGAGTAATAAATGCTATAAAATCCGGTGTAAATGAGTCCAGCGGAGAGTATGTACTTACCATTGCGGCAGACGATATAGGGCCGCCATTGGCTATCAATGATATGATAATCTTGATGGATAAAGGATGTGAACTGGTTAATGGAACAAGATATAAATATGGCGGCAAGAATGCAGGAGGAGTCTTCATAAGCAGGCTGCTTTCCACTACTGCAAACAACATCTTTCATGTATTATCCGGCTCTGCTTTAACAGATCCTACTTTTGGAGTAAAAATGTTTAAGCGCTCTAAATTCAATCAACTTAATCTGGAATCGAACCCTATTGGGTGGGCAGTGTCTTTTGAGTTTGCAATCAAGGCTCAGGCAGCAGGATGGAAACTTGGAGAAGTTCCTTTAATCTCGCTAAACAGATTATACGGAAAAGGCAAATCTACCTTTAGGCTTAACTGGATCAAGGAATATATGAAATGGTTTTTATTTGGAACTAAGAGACTATTGTTAAGAAGAAGAAAAAACAGGGTCCTTGTTAGAATACCTGACAACTTAAAATCCGGTTAAAATGAAAGATAAAAAATATTTAGTAACAGGAGGAACAGGGTTTATTGGCAGTGCACTAGTTAAACGTTTAGTAAAAGAAGGATATTTTGTCAGGGTCATGGATAATGATATCAGGGGAACAGCAGAAAGGCTGAAAGAAATTGCTGATAAAATTGAGCTTGTACAGGCAGATATAAGAAATGCTGGGGAAGTGCAGAAAGCATGCAAGGGAATGGATAGTGTGATACATCTTGCCTATATTAATGGCACTGAATATTTCTATAATATGCCTGAGCTTGTACTGGAAGTTGGAGTTAAAGGGATTATCAATGTTATAGATGGTTGTATCAAAGAAAATGTTAAAGAACTGGTGTTGGCATCAAGCTCTGAAGTTTACCAAACACCAAAAAAGATTCCAACAGATGAGACTGCACCTTTGTCTATACCAGATCCACTGAATCCTAGATATTCTTATGGCGGTGGAAAGATAATTTCTGAGCTGCTTACAATAAATTATGGCAGGAAGCATTTTGACAGGGTTGTTATTTTCAGGCCACATAATGTTTATGGCCCAGATATGGGGTGGGAGCATGTCATTCCACAATTTGTGCTTAGGATGAAAGATATCTGCAGCAAGAGTAAAGATAAAAAAGTTGAATTCCCAATTCAAGGTAGTGGCAAAGAAACGAGAGCTTTTGTTTATATAGATGATTTCATTGATGGTCTTATGTTAGTTTTGGAAAAAGGAGAGAATTTAGGAATATATCATATTGGCACTATGGATGAAATTTCAATAAAAGATGTTGCAGCTGAAGTTGGAAAATATTTTGGAAAGGACGTTGAGATTGCTTCTGGTGAAGAAGCAAAAGGAGGCACACCACGAAGATGCCCGGACATTACAAAATTAAAAAAATTAGGGTATAAACCTAAAGTTCTTTTTAGCAAAGGCTTAAAAATTACAGCAAAATGGTACGATGAAAATGCCGGTAAAATACAAAAAATACAAAAGTGAAATCATATGGGAGACATAACTAAATCCAGCAAAGTAGTAGAAAAATGCCAAATATGTGATAATGCAGACCTTAAACCTATATTGTTTTTGGGATATTTGCCTCCGGTAAACCAGATGCATAATATTGGAAAAAAGCCGCATGAGCAGCCCAGCTATCCTGCACAATTGTTGTATTGCGAAAAATGCCATTTGGTTCAGTTAGGATTGATTGTTGACCCAAAAATACTATTTCCTGCAGAGTATCCTTATACGAGCAGCACTACAAGAATATTAAGGGATAATTTTGCTGAACTCTATCAAGAATGCAAAACTCTCATTAATCTGGGCAAGGACGACCTTATTGTGGACATAGGTTCAAATGACGGCAATTTGTTGAGTAATTTTAAAGATAACCATAAAGTTCTCGGAATTACCCCAGAGAATATAGGTAAAATTGCAATAGAAAGAGGCATTCCAACTATTTTGGATTATTTTAAGAAAGATGTTGTTGAAAAAATAGAGAAAGAACATGGAAAAGTGAAAATAATAACTGCAACAAATGTGTTTGCACATATCGAAAATATTAATGAAATAGTAGATTTGATTTCTGGGCTGCTGGAAGAAAATGGGGTATTTATTTCAGAATCTCATTATCTGCTGCGGCTTATTGAGACACTTCAGTATGATACTATATATCATGAACATCTGAGATACTATTCCTTGCACAGTCTTAAATACTTGTTGGAGAAACACGATTTTGAGATATTCCATGCTAAAGAAATACCGACTCATGGAGGGTCAATAAGAGTATATGCAGCAAGAAAAGGAAAATATCCGGTAAAAGAGACAGTCAAATCATTGCTTAATACTGAGAAAAAAACAATACTTGATCAAGAAAAACTTTTGGATTTTAAAGATAATGTTGTTGCATCAAAACTTAAGCTTTATTCTTTATTGCTTGATATAAAAAAGCAAGGTAAACGAATCTATGGCATAGGTGCCCCTTCAAGAGCAGGCACTCTAACAAATTATATAGGACTTGATGACGGCATTATAGATTATGTTGTGGAAATAAAAGGTTCCTATAAAATAGGAAAATATATGCCCGGAACGTTAATTCCAGTTGTGGAAGAATCAAAACTTTTTGAAGATCAACCAGAATATGCTATATTTCTTTCGTGGCATATTGCTGATGAGCTTGCTCCTAAGCTTAAAGATAAGGGCTTTAAGGGACAATTTATTGTACCATTGCCGAATCCTAAAATTCTTGATGTTTAATCCGTTTGATTTCTTTTTTGTTTCTAATTCTTTAGCTATTATTTTAGTTAAGCATTACTTCATAAATATAAATATGGTCTTTTATTTCTGTTGTGGGATATGTTTCTTCTATTATTGTTAATAATTTAAATTGTTCTGGATGGTCCCTTATATATTTAATGGCACCATAATTAAGAGTTCCTTCTTTATCCCCTTCTGAAAATGGCCTGTGATATTGCTCCCCATAAACCATGTAACTTACATCATATATGTCAATTAAGGAAAAATAATCTGCATTTACAGGCAATGCCATGATTCTTTTATCACTCTGATAGTCCAGTTCTATAACATAACCCATTTGAATCATAACACCATCTTTTGGTAATTTATTTATAAACTGGGCTGTTATTGGTATCTCAACAATCTTTTCCTTTGAGAATATAAAATGATTATTATTAAGATAGTAGAAGGGTAGATACAAAACCAGAATTAAGATAATAGCAATGATACCAACCTTGTATATCCTAAATATGTTATAAGTTTTTGCAAATTTAAAGAGTCCATAACTTGTCACTATAAACAAAAAAGGAATAGCAGTAACAGTGAATCTTGGAGATGTGTATATTTGTGTTAAAGGCAGAAGAAAGAGAAAGAACATTGTTAGGAAAAACAGCATTTCATTATTTTTTATTCCTTTTTTTAATGATAATTTAATTATCTTATATAAGCTATACATTGTCGCAATACCCAGTATGGGGTAAATAACTAATTGTAGGAAATTATCTGATGTAAGGAACATTGTTATGTTGCTAAATCTCAATCCCATTGGCAATGGAGCAACCACCAATTTAAACATATTTGCTACATGATAAAAATAATGCGAAGGGTCAAGACTTAATCCAAATGGAAGAATGGATTCAACTTCTTTGAAATATTGTGGGCTTAGTAATTGCCTTAACCCCCAATCACCTGTTTTTACAATAGTTCCATTGACAACCGGATAAAATTCGTTAGTCATATATGTGTACACCCTTACAAATATCCAAGAAGAATAAGAAAAAATAGCAGCAATTATTGGAATTGTTGCATGAAAAATTTTGGTTTTGTCTCTGAAAAAAACATAGGTTATGATAAGACCAGGAATAAGTAATATTGCATGGTCTGTTGTTATGCCCAATAATAGTGCTGGAAGCGACGAGTATATGATATTTCTAGTTTTTCCTTCCTTTAAGAACCTGATGTAATAATAAATAGATAATAAAGTAAGCATCATTCCAAGAGGCGCTCTTTTTAAATTACCTATTGAAAGATTAATGAAAACATTAGATAAGGATAGAAGTATTAAAGTTCCAAAAGCTATATAATAGTTATTACTTACAAGCATAACCAGTTTGTAAATAATGAAAAAGATTATAGCTAAGGATATTAATGAAACAAGCAGTCCTGCTATATGGTCTTCAAATAAAAAACTTACAAAATAAATGGCGTAAGGATATAATGGAGGATGTTCTATGTAGAGTTGATTGTTAAAGAGAGTGTTATAAGGAAAACTATCTGCAAGTGCAAGATATCTTGCAGTATCACCTCCTTGTATGAAATAGTATGGACTATCTGAAAATATTCTTAAGAATATAAATACAAAAAAAACTGCAATAAGCAATAGGTGTTCTCTCTTTAGATTAATTCTAGGTGTTTCTCTTATTTTCATTTTACTTTAATTTTTAGTAATAAGAATATATTTAAATAGGTTATCCTTTTCCGTAGCCATTCGTCAATGAACTCCAAAACTACCGCCTAATATATCATTTCACGCAAATCCCTTTTGGACATTTTCCCTTCGGGAAAACGTCGTGAAATCGCATACAATTAAATTACATTAAAACCGAATCAGAGCCAAAACGAAAGTGAAGAAAAAGAATTATAAAGCATATTCTGTAGCATTAATTATAGTTTTGCTGACTATGAGTTTTTTCTATGGAGTTCTAGTCGGGGCATATAAATATTGGCCTTATAAATTATTGCAGACAAATCACCAAAAGTTTTTTTCGAATGAATATGACTTAATATACGAGAAAATAGACCCCTTATATGAAAAAACAGACGTTTCTTCTTTGATTAATATAGAAAATGAAAATGACATTCTGAAAAAAAGAAATAGCCTTATCCGGTATATATGGAAAGGCAAAGGACTCCCTTACTCCAAGTTCCCTGAAACTGTTGAAATAGACATAAAAGATGCCAGATATTCTGATTTAAATAACCTTAAGAGAATCGATAAACTTGTTATTACTATGGACTATGGTTTTAATTCAATTGTTTACTTTTTTCACCCGGTTAAGAATAATAATAACCTTGTGATTTACCACCAGGGCCATGAGGGTGATTTTATATTTGGAAAAAGGACTATACAATTCTTTTTGGATAATGGATATGATGTAATGGCCTTTTCTATGCCCTTGTTGGGGATGAACAACCAGCCAATTGCGGAGTTACCATCATTTGGAGTGATAAAATTAACATCACATGATCGTTTAGAACTTCTAGAATCATATGACTTTTCTCCAATTAAGCTTTTTTTAGAGCCTGTTGCTGTTTCTTTAAATTACGCAGAAAATTTTGATTTTGATTCTATATCGATGATAGGCCTTTCAGGGGGAGGCTGGACAACTACACTATATTCTGCTATTGACCCAAGAATTTCTAAAAGCTATCCTGTTGCCGGAACCTTGCCAACCTATTTACGCTCAAAACGTAATTTAGGAGATTATGAACAACACTTACCAGAACTTTACAAAATTGCTAATTACCTGGAGTTATACATTATTGGGTCTTATGGCAATAACCGAAAACAGATTCAAATATTGAATAAATATGATGATTGTTGCTTTGCAGGAATTAATTATAAGACATATGAAAAAGAAGTTGAGATTACATTGGCCGAACTAGGAAAAGGAACCTTTAAAATATATTCAGATGATACACATGCAGAACATAAAATATCAGATAATGCACTAAATATAATAAAAGAAGACCTTGATGAGGTGGATGGGAGTTAAGAAGATGGCTTCCTGGGCGGAGGTAAAGGATTAAATTTTGCAGTTAAAATGATTTCTCATAAGTTTTAAATAGTGTAATTGAGTTCTGACACTATATGAAAACATTGATAACAGGCGGTAGTGGAGCATTAGGCAAATCACTGCAGAAAATTTTTAAGAATGCATACTGCCCAACACATGAAGAGATGGATATAACCAATCCAGAGGCTGTTAACAAGGTTATCTTGGATTACAAGCCAGACATTTTGATACATACAGCAGCATTTGTTGATATAAGGGGATGTGAAGAAAATAGAAACAAAGCATGGTCAACTAATGTTAAAGGTACGCAAAATATAGTGAATGCAGTAAAAAAACTGGATAATAACTGCTATCTTATCTATATTTCCACAGCATGTGTTTTTGCCGGAGAAAATGAGAAATACTATACAGAGGATGATGCTCCAAAGCCGAAGAATTATTATTCTACTACCAAATTAGAAGGGGAGGGAATTGTCAAGGAATATGAAAATTATTGCATTATAAGAACTAATTTTGTGCCAAAAGAACAATGGAAGTATCCCAAGGCCTTTGTTGACAGGTTTGGGACATACCTGTTTACAGATAATGTGGCTCAAGGCATATATGATGTCTGCGAAAAGAAGGAGAAGGGAATAATACATATTGCGGGGGATAGAAGGATGAGCATGTATGAGCTTGCATTGCTTGCAGGATCAAAGAATCTTGGCAAGATGACTCTGGATGAGTATGACGGGCCAAGTGTTACAGTAGACATGAGCCTTTCTACAAAGAGATGGAAAAAATATAAAATAGAGTGATAAAAAAGCTTATTTTTCTGTTAGACGCAGTTAAGTTTGTGTTTCTTTTGCCCATTCTATAAATCTTTTTATTCCGGTTTTCAAGTCTACTTTGGCTGTGTAATTCAGCTTTTCCTTTATTTTTGTTAGGTCTGGGCATCTCCTTTTTGGGTCTGCATTGGTATATGCATCTGTAGGCCCTTCAACATTTTCTATTTCCGGATTATTACCAAGAATTTCAGCAACATTTTTTGCTAAAGTTGCCATATTAATCTCATTATCCTCATTTCCTACATTGAACGCTTCTCCATTATAGTCTGAAAATAAGATTCTAAAAAAACCCACCAACGCGTCTGTCACATAACAAAAGGTTCTTGTATTATTCCCTGCTCCATAGACGGGAATGGGCTTTCCTTGAAATACATTTGAAACAAAGTTGGGTATTACCCTATAATCATCTAATCTCATCCCAGGCCCATATACATTAAAAGGTCTTACTGTCTTGACTGGGATTTTGTGAACCTGATAATAACCTACACAGAGAGTCTCTCCAAGCCTCTTGGACTCATCATAATTTGATCTTGGACCTGTACAGGAAACGTTCCCAAAATAAGTTTCCGGCGTAGGGACAGATTGCGGATCTGGGTCGCCATAAACTTCACTTGAGCTAAAATATAACATGCTCTTCACATTTTTTTCCTTTGCCAATTCAAGCATATTTTTTGTTCCAAAAACCCCTACATCGATTGTCTCTATTATGAACTTACGATAAAACTTTGGGGATGCAATTCCTGCTGCACTTATGATATAATCTACATTTTCATCTATCTTTAAGGGTTTGGTAACATCATGTTTTATTGCTTTGAAATTACGCCCTTCCTCAAGGAGATAGCTTGACCCTGTTATGAAATTGTCGACAGAAATTATGCGGCAGGGGTTTTCAAGAACATTCTTGTTCAATTCTGCAAGAGTCAAAAGAAAATATCTTCCTAAAAATCCGGCGCCTCCAGTAATAAGGACGGTTTTTCCACTTAATTTACCGGCTTCTTTACCTATGTTCTCTACAATTGTCTTTATATCTTCTTTTAAAATCTTACTTTCCATTTTATGTTAAACCAACTTGAATTTTTTTGTATGATCTGAAAAATTTTGCGTATCTCTTTGTCCCGTAGTTAGGTTGAGCATGACAGAATCTTCCAAAAATCTCATTGCATGGGCTATCATAGGTGGTGTTATAACTAAGTCTCCAGCATTAATAATCGTCTTCTCTATTTTTTCATCCTTATTGTTCAGGTTTTTGGTGGTGCTTTCATATTTGCCGCTAATCAGGTATTCATACTGTACTTGTTTAGGATGATAGTGATTTGCTCTGATAGAGCCTTTTTTTGAGGTGATGATTGCAATATGTGTTATTGGCTCTTCTAGAATATTTGCTATTACTCCCCTTTCATCCTCAAATGCAGGTTCAATTTTTATTACTTTTTCATTAGCCATCTGTTCCACCCCCGTCCAAATCCTAATTTTTGGTCAAATCTTTATATAATATTACAATTTTTTATTTAAATCTATGCTATCTTGGGTTCTGGTAAAGGTATTATAAATTTTACTCCCTGATCAGCATATTTTCCTGTTTTTTTTAAAATTTCTTCGGCAAAATTCCATGCAAGAATTAAAATATAATCTGGTCTTTTCTTCTCTAACATGCTTGAGCTTACAACTGGAATATGCGTTCCTGGTGAATATAAACCTATCTTTAAAGGATTGTCATCAACAATATAATCAATAAAATCCCTACCAATATTGCAGAAATTCAGCAATGTAGTTGATTTTGCAGGAGCGCCATACCCAGCAATTGACTTTTTCTGTGCTTTTATATCCCTGATGTAAGATACTAATCTCTCTTTTACATGATAAACCTTATTTGAGAAATTTTTATAAATTTCTATATCATTGATTCCAATGCCTTTCTCATATTCCAATGTCTCTTCAACCTCTTTATGAATCTCGTGGTTTCCTTCAGACTTTTTTATAAATACTCTTAAAGAACCCCCGTGGCTGTCTACTCTTTGAACATCAAATATCTCCATCCTGTGTTTTTTAAAGAAATAACTTAATGAAGTGAGAGTGTAATAAGAAAGATGCTCGTGATATACATTATCAAAAGTCATTTTTTCCATAGTGTCTACTAAATACTGGACTTCAATAACAAATATACCATCTTCCTTAAGCAGAGTTTTTACATTGTCTGTAACATTATCAATATCATCAATGTGGGCAAAGACGTTATTTGCAGTTACTACATCAGCATGCCCTTTTTTTCCTATAACCCTTTTTACCGCATCATTGTTGAAAAAACCATTTATAGTTTCAATGCCATCCTGCTCTGCAATTTTCACTAAATTTGCAGCAGGTTCAATACCCATCGTTTGGATTCCTAATTTCTGAAAATTTTTTAGTAAAAGCCCATCATTACTTCCAATATCAACAACTAAAGAACCGTTATTTAAATTAAAACAATTGCATATGTCCCTAGCCATTTTAGAAAAATGAATCTTAAAAGTATTTGACGTAGACGATACATATATATAATTTTTGAACATCAGTTCCGGAGGCACAACATAAGTCAATTGCACCAACTTGCAATTATCACAGAAAGCTAATTCTAAAGGATAGGTGTTCTCTTTATTTTCCAATTCTTCTTTTGAAAGAAAACTATTAGCTAAAGGACTTTTCCCCAATGAAAGAAATACCTTTATAGCCTCATTTCTACAAATTCTGCATATCATCGTGATTGGTACAACTGTATAATTTATAAATCATTCGTTGAACAAACTTACAGTAACTATACTCGCAGACAAAAGTTTTTATATAATAGTTGTCTACTCCTAATAAGCAAATGACATATTTACATATACAGTGGGAAAATCTGTGAAATGCGAGTGAGCTCGCGAACTCGCTCACAATTCACGATTTTCCGAGGTTTACTTTCAGTAAACAATTTGTGTCATTTGCTATATTAAAAGCATTACTATTCCTCCTTAATAAGATGGGAAAAATAAATATAGGCATTATAGGGCTGGGAAGATTTGGAAAAAATTATCTTAGAACGTTTAATGAACTAGATAATGCTCTTGTTACATGGGTCTGTGCAACAAAAGAAAGCACCATAAAAGAAGCAATTTCGAAGATAAAAACAAAAGTACCTATAAAAACTACAACAAACTATGAGGATGTTTTTGGTGATAGTGAAGTGGATGCGGTGGCAATAGTCACACCAGGATCTACACATTTTTCTCTGGCAAAAGAAGCTCTTAAATGCAATAAACACGTTATTGTGGAAAAACCTTTAACTTTATCCTCAGATGATGCAAAAGAATTGGTAAAAATATCAAATGCTGCAAAAAAAATCTTGATGGTTGGCCACATTCATAGATTTAATCCAGCAATTAAAAAACTCAAAGAAGATATAAAAAGCGGAATATTTGGAAAAATCAATTATATCGAGTATACTCATTTGGGCAATGGCCCTGTAAGGAAAGATATTAATGCGCTATGGGACTTTTTTCCACATGTGCTGTCAATCCTGTTTTATCTTCTTGAAGATCTGCCCTTGAAAGTAAATGCAAATGGAGCCTCTTTTTTGCAGAAAGGCATAGAAGATGTTGTAACCATGGATCTTACATTTCCCAACAATATCTTTGCAACTGCGATTGGAAGCTGGCTATACCCAGTAAAAAAAATGGGCATTGTTATTGTCGGAGAAAAGCTTTATGCAACTTTTGATGACTATTTAACAGAAGAGAAACTAAAATATTATAGTAATAATTCCAAGCTTATTGATGGAAAATTAATAAAGGTGGATAAGAGATATAGTGTTCCATTTATTGAGAATGATAAACCTTTAACTGAACAATTAAAACATTTTTTAAATTGTATCAAATACAATAAGATTCCAGTAACAAATGGTAATGAAGGTTTAAAAGTAGTAAATGTTTTAGAAGCTGCCCAAGAATCCTTAAACAATAACGGTGCTCCAGTTAAAATTAATGCTTCTTTCTAGAAAAATTCATCCAAAACTTTATTATGTATGGAACCATCTTAATTTCTCTTTTAAAATTCAGCGCAGACTTTTCAGCTTCCTGCCAACATACTGGAATCTCCTTTATTCTAATTTTGTGGCATCTCGCTCGAATAAGAAGTTCCGTATCCCAGAAAACACTCCTTGTTCTTGTTTTATCTTCTCCAGATTCTTTAACCAGTTTTAGAATTATGCCTTTTTTAAAAGCCTTAAATCCGCAGATATTATCCCTTAATCCTGTTTGGAAGAGCAAACGAATCACAGCGTTGTATATTTTACTTATTATATAACGTTTAGGGTGTCTTTTGGTGCGTGAGTCTTTATGGTACCTATTTGCGATAACTATAGGGAAACCTTTTTCTAGCCAATAAACCATCTCTTCTAAATGTTTTAAATCCATAGAAACATCCATATCAAGAAGCAATATATAATTCCCTTTTAGTAATTTAAATGATTTTGCAAGATTTTCCCTCCTGGATGGTCCATCTTTATAAGAAACGACCTTCAAATATGGGCGCTTTTTTTCTTTAATCAGTTTTTTTATTATATCAAGAGTTGCATCTTTTGATCCATCATTCACAACTAAAATCTCAAAAGGCTGTTTCATGGATAAAAGTTTATTTTCTATAGCCTTAAGTGATCTGTACAGCACTTTTTCTTCATTATAAGCAGGAATAATTACGCTGATTAGATCTTTTTTCATCTTAACTCCATATTGATTATCTTACCACTTTATAAATCGTTGTTCCAGTTTTATCATAGACCATTTTTAAATTATCACTATTATCTATACTACTCAATATTTCTTGATTCATGTGGTACTCAATACGCCATTCATTGTTAACCCAAATATAATCAACTTCGTTAAAATCAATTTTTGCAGGGGGAGAAACAACAAATCTGTCAATATTGTAATGTAAACATTGTCCATTTCCATAAAACAAATCATCCTTATTGGTGTTTGCTTTTACCCAATTAAAATCTTCTTCATATAACCCCCATTCGTTAGCTGCTATAGTAAGTTTGACCCCTTCTGAAAAAATAAACCCGCAACCAATGAGGATTATTAGAGGAAGATAAAATCTCTTTATTTTTATAGATACCATGCCCTTGGCCCACAGTATAGCCATAAAAGGCAATATTGGCAATAACAAGCGGCTACCAAACCATCCAACATTTGCAAGATATATGAAGAGCATGAATAAATATGATCCCAACAAGATCTTTATAGACATCATAAAATAGTTATTACCTTCTTTGGATTTATTTTGAAACAAGCCTTTTATGAAAGGATAAATAAAAATCATAGTTCCAATAACCCATAAGGAAAATAGGTAATATATAAACGGGCCATTATAGAAAGAAAGCGAATTTAAACCGCCATTGGGAAGACCAAAAAATTCTAAATACGGCCCTATGTAAGCATTAAGATTAAAGATGAAGCTGAAATCTATCTTATTAAATGATGCTCCGCGTGTAATTCCATCAAAGATTCCATTCAAAAATGGCCATATTGGGTTCTTCAGCAGTATCCAGTTTCTCAAAAACCATGCAGATGATATGATTAATGGAACAACTGCCATAATAAACAGATTTTTTAATCTTTCATTCTTATCTTTAATTAACCTGTATGTCAGGTAAAGGAGCATAGGATACATAAAAATTCCATTATATTTTGCTATTATAGCTAGGCCCAACGAAACAGCAGAAAGAAGATGCTTATTCTTTAGGATTAAATAGACAGAGAGCACTGAGAAGAAAGTTGTAGTAGAATCCGTGTAACTGAATATGCTGTAATCAAGAAATAAAGGCACAAAATTAATAAAAATCATAGAAAAGAAAGCTATTCTCTCATCAAATAATCTTCTTGCTATAAAAAATAAGATTATCACGCTTAGGGTTCCAAAAATCGGGGATGCTAATTTTAAGCTTAAGTCTGCTAGATTCATGCTGATTGGAGCGGTAAGTTTGTACAAGAATGCAGATGCAAAGTGAAATAATGGTGGAGGCCAAAAAGGTTGCATCCTGCCAATATTCTCAAATACAGGTATTTTATTTTCTGTAGCCATAAATTTAGCAGCGGATAGATGCCAGCAAGCATCACCAGAAACTGCATATGTCAATGCGAATGCAAATCTTAAAATCGTAGCTAAAACAATAAGTATTACACTAAGTTTGATATATGTTTTTTTTTCCATGGTAGCCAATATAAAATTTACGAAATAATAATTTTTCTGCTATTATCAACTGAATTTCAGATGGAATATTAAGCTTAGTATTTATGGTTTATGGAATATATTTATTGATTTTTTATGCTAGGTGATATGCTATGCTTATAATAGAAATAATATTTAGTACTACAAAAGATGCGATGTAGAAGTGCAGGAATTTTTCCCTGTAGATCTTTTTGACAAAGTTGTAGAATCCAAGCGTGAAGAATATGGATATTGCTGCTATTGCAGGATAGAATAATTTGCCGTGTGGTTGGAAGTCTTGAAATAGATTGTAAGACAAAATTGAAGAACCTATAACAAAAATTTGAAAGATGAACAGTAAGAAGGCTTTTTTCTGGAAATCGTTTAGTATGCTCCTGTTTTTTAAATATCTCTTAAAGAGTCTGTAGAGTCCGAACAGGGAAATTATTGTTATTATCGCGAAGAATATAAACGTAGCCAAAAAAACTATAATTCCAGATATAGAAGTGAGGTTTCCTATGAAAATCTGGTTATATACTCCAAAAGCAGCCCAGAAATTAAGGAAAGACCATCCTACGAGTCTAATAAAAAATAATAAGCTAATTTGAGCCTCATAAGGTGTGTGGGCAATCCTTAGAGCATTTACTCCTAAAAAATCTCCATAAAGTATGAAATTTCTAATTAAATACCAACCAGATAAAACCAGGACTATCAATGCAATAATTGTCATTGGCTTTATCATCTTTTTAATATTTGAATAGTATCTAATCAGAAATGCAAGGGGTATTGTAAGTATGGTAGAAAAAGTACTTATCCTTGTTAATAAGGATGCAGCTGTAATTATACCCAGTAGCATTAGGATTTTATTATTTTCCCCTCTTGATAAGATAATTAAGAGCAAATAGATGATTATAGTTGAGAACAAATGCGCAAGTGAAGCATTAGTTACTGAAGTGTTCCAATTAATAAACGTTGGAAGGAATGAAGCAAAAGTTACGACTCCGAGGACAAATGTTTTATCCTGGAAGAGCAGTGAAGCTATCTTGTAAACAAAATATAATGTGAACATACTGACAATTACAGATAAAAGCCTTATGGAGAACACCTGAACCTCAAGATTCTGAGAGAACATTTTAACTACTCCTAAGATTAAGGCAGCAAATGTGTGAAACAAGGGCGGATGAAATGCCTCCCCCCTTTCTCCTGGCTGCACAACATGCAGCTTTTTAGTATCATAAAGCAATTCTATATACTCAAAATGCTGCTTCTCATCAGGTTTTTCAAAAATAGGAACAACTGCCGGAATTGAATATACTATCCTGAAAAAAAGCGCCAATATCAGGATCAATATCAAAACTTTTTTATGATTCATTTTCAATTATGATAGAGTTTCCGAATTGTATATTTAAAATTATCTGAATATTTGAATTCTGCCGTTAAAGTGAATCTTCCATTCATAAAAACAACGCATATATAATTTAAAATTTTCAATCAAAAACCTTATATATCTTCCTTTTATACCTCGCTATATGAAGTTCCTATTTGTAATTAAGGATACCTTTGCGATTGAAAGAATCGGCTTGATGACACTATCTTCAATTCTAAAGAAAGCAGGGCATGAAACTGATGTTGTCATGACAGAAAAAGAAGATATCTATAAGAGGATGGATGAATATAATCCTGATTTTCTTTGCTATACTATAACTACTGGAGAGCACCAATACTTCCTTGACTTAAATAGGGAATTAAAAAAGAAATATAAATTTTTAAGTCTTTTTGGTGGCATACATGCTACATTTGTTCCAGAGACTATTGAAGAGGAAGGTGTAGACTGTATATGCCGGGGTGAAGGTGATGACGCAATCCTAGAGTATGTTAATGCTATCAGAGACGGGAAGCCTTATGACAATATCAAAAACTTATGGGTTAAAAGGCCTGATGGGAGCATAGCTAAAAATGAGATGAGAGATTTAATTTCTGATTTGGACAGGATACCTTTTCCGGATAGGGAGATACTTACAAAAAGAGATCCCACATTAAGAAACATTAAGACAAGAGTATTCTTTATGGGAAGAGGTTGCCCGTATAAATGCACTTATTGTTTCAATACCGGATACAACAAATTGAGTGAAGGCAAAGGCAATATAGTCAGGATGAGGAGTGTTGATAATGTCATAAAAGAGATTAAAGAAGTTTATGAAAAAGAAAAAATAGAATGCGCGCATTTTTATGATGATACCTTTACGCTTGCTGGCAAACCCTGGTTAAGAGAATTTGCGAAAAGAATGAAAGAAGAAATAGGGATACCATTTGTATGCAATGTAAGGCCTAACACGATTGATGAAGAGATGGTGCAAATCCTAAAGAGCGGCGGATGTTATACTGCCTGGATGGGTGTTGAAACTGCCGATGATGAAGTAAGAAATGGATTATTAAAAAGAGAATTATCAAAAGAGGATATGTTAAATGCCTGCAGATTATTCAGAAAATATAAAATAAAAACCGTGCCGCAGATTATGCTTGGGCTTCCAACTAAAGACACATTCAAAAAGGATTTAGAGACATTAAGGTTTTGCATAAAGCTAAAACCTACTTTTGTATGTTCGTCTATCTTTTATCCTTACCCATCAACAGAGCTTTATGATTATAGCATAAAAAATGGATATTTTGATCCGAATAACTTTACGCTTGAAAGCAATAAGATATCATCTCCCCTAAATTTTGATGAGAAGACCAAAAAAAAGATAGTGAATCTGCACAAATTATTTGGAGTTACTGTTGCATTTCCATTCTTATACCCTTTAACCAAGGTTTTAATTAAATTACCTTTTTATAAATTATATTCCTTAATATTTTTTGGGTGGTATGGATTTATGTATCATATTATACTAAGGCCAAATAAAATGAGTGTTGGTCAATTTAAAGACTTATTTAAAGCGTTTTTATCTCTTTTTGGTTCTTTAAAGGACCTCAATAAAACTGATAACAGGAGTATTAAACCAGACAAAAAATCTAAAGTAGCAAGTAACTGACATAATAAAAATATTTTTAAATTCCATATTTCTGCTTTTCCCTATATAAAAATGAATAACAAAATAAACAGTATTGCAGAGAAAACCATCTCCCTTTACTCTGGTTTAGGCTGGAAGCGCTTGTTTGCACAAATTCGTTTTTGGGATGCACCTTACAAACAAGTTGAGAAAATGATAACTGAGAAAGGGATAATAATTGACCTTGGTTGCGGAGAAGGTTTGTTCTCAAACTATTTGGCTCTAGGATCAAAAAAAAGAAAAATTTTTGGCATAGAGATTGACAAAAACAGAATTAAATATGCAGATCGTGGTCTTCCCAACACTCATTTTATTTTTGGTGATGCCAACAAAGTTAGTATTCCAATAGCTGATGTAATTGTCCTTATGCATATACTTCATCATGTTGACTCCTTTAAAAAACAAAAAGAATTAATAAATCTATGCTGGTCTAGGTTACGTAAAGGAGGCAAATTGATAATTGTCGAGGTAGAACCAAAATTTTCTTTGAAGTATCTTATAGCTTTTTTAACTGACCATTTTCTAGTGGCCTGGATTTTTGAGAGAAAGATATACTCACCAATTCATTTTAGAAAAAAGAAAGATTGGCTAAATTTGTTGAGTCAAATAGGCTTTAAAGTGAATTCCTATCCTGCGCATAAAAATAAGCCTTTTTCTCATATAATATTTGAATGTAACAAACTAGACAAAATTTAAATAGTCCTCACTTTTCGCTTGTTTAGTGTATTTTGTTCCTTATTTATAGGATGATATTGTCTGAAAAATGAAAGTTTCCATCATTATTGTCAATTATAATGGAAAAGAGCTTCTTAAAAAAATTCTTGCCTCGCTAAAAAGCTCAAAATTTAAGGATTATGAGATAATAGTTTTGGATAATGCCTCTACCGATGACAGTAAAGGCTTTTTGAGGAAGAATTATCCAAGAATTACTGTTGTAGCAAATAAGTCGAACCTGGGCTATTCTGGAATTAATAATGCTATTAAACACTGCAAGGGGAAATATATACTGTTCCTTAACAATGATATGGAAATTGATAAAAACTGTATTGGTAATTTGGTCAAAACTCTCGAATCTGATGATTCTATAGGAATGACGGTACCAAAATTGGTTAATTATTACAATAAGAATCTTGTTTCTGGCGGAACCTGGCTTTCACGGGCTTTCTATAATGGGCATATCAAAGAGGAGGATAAGCCAAAAAACAGGATTGTACCTTATTTGGGTGTGGGCTTGATAAGAAAAACAATTGTAGACACTTATGGCTGCATCTTTGATCCTGATTACTTTATTTACGGAGAAGATGTTGATCTTGGATTAAGGATAAGGCTTTTAGGCAAAAAAATAATTTTTGTTAGTGACGCAGTAAGCTATCATATGCACGGCTTAACTGCCCTGAATGGTTTTAAATCTTCAAAAATGACGTATCTTATGGAAAGGAATTTATTGATATCTTTTTTTAAAAATATTCCACTGTCAAGAGTTTTTCTTTACCTGCCCTACGTGTTATTATTTAGGGTTGTGGCTATGGCCAAAGATATTGTTTCTTTGAATTTTACTGGTTTTTTTTCTCGGATTAAGGCACTTTTATGGGTAATAGTTCATTTTCATAAAATTCTTTTAAAAAGAAGAGATACCCAGAAACATAAAAAAGCATCCACAAAGTTTATTCTTGAAATATTTAGTGAAAAGAACCTTTATAAAAAGAAATTTATTGTTTGATTCAATGCTTTCCTAAAAGTTTTATTACTGATTCTGAAAATTCCTTTACATTGCCTTTTTCAGTTAGAATTCCTTTTTTTACAATTTCCTCATGCGCTCCTATCTTAAAGGCAACTACCGGCTTTCCACATGCCTGAGCCTCTACAGCAGGCAAATTAAAACCCTCCCATAATGATGCTGTAACATAAACATCGCATGCTGCATAATAATATGGCAAATTTTCATCAGGAACAAAACCGGTAAAGATAACGTCTTTGTTTGCTGTCTTTTTTAGTTTCTTAAAATAATTATTAAATGTTGGTTTTCCAACAATTAGCAATTTTAGATTAGGAATTTGTTTTTTTACAATATTAAAAGATTTTAATAATAAATGGATGCCTTTATGCGGAGCAATCCTCCCCACATATTGAAGAACTTTATTATTCTTTAAATTGTATTTTTTTTTTATTTTATTTCCTTTTATTTTTTTATTAAATCTTTTTTTGTCTATTTTGTTATATACAACTTTACTGTCCAAACCTGAGACTTTTTTTAAGTCATCTTTCAAATATTTACTGACTGAATATGCTTCATCAACATTCTTTAATGTGATATTGGTAAAGAAAGAAAATAATTTCATGTAGATTCTCTGCCAGACATTGTTCAACAGACCGGTTATATTAATGCCATGGTTAAAATAAATATATTTGATATTGTATTTTCTTCTTGCCAGATATGCAATCCAGTTCATAGGATAGAAATGGCTTATTACCATATCATAATTCTTTAATTTTTTATAATATCCTAACCTTTTATTATCAATAAAGAAGAAGAGCCGATATAATCTTTGTACAAAAGAAGTTTTAGGCATTCCGAGTTCTACAACATCATAATTATTTGGTTTTATTTTGGCTTCCAGTGCAATAACAGTAACCTTATGCCCTTTTTTAACATAGTCCTCTGCCTGTAATTGTACAACCCTGTCTATGCCGCTATGGTAATTAAATGTTGGAGTTAATATTGCTATTCTCATTATATTTCACCAATTAATTTCAAGAATTTTAATTTTGTAACCATGAAATAACCAGATGCAAGTTGCTTAATTCCTAGCTTGGATTTACCTTTTGTTCTGTTTTTGAATGTTATTGGGATTTCCTTGATTTTGAATTTGTTTAAGTGTGCTTTGAACAGAACTTCTTGTACAATAGAAGGCCCCTTGGATTTTAGCTTTTCTGGTCTTATTTTTTCCAATACTTTTCTTTTGAAGCATCTATAGCCGGAATTACAGTCTCTTACCTTTATTCCTAAAATGATGGTTATGTATGAGTTTGCAGCTATGGTTATAAATCTCCTAAACCAGCTTCTTCCAATCTCTTTGCTGCCTTTAACTCTTCTTGATCCCAGAACAAGGTCTGCATTTCTTAGTTCCTTGATTAGTGATGGAATGTATTTTGGGTTGTGAGACATATCAGCATCCATCTCAATGATTATATCTGCATTATTTTTTAAACAATAAATAAATCCGTCTTTTCCTGCTGAACCTCTGCCTCTACTCTTTGTTCTCAGCAATAAATGTACGTTTTTCTTTTTCTTTGAAATTTGTTGAACTATTCTCCATGTTCCATCAGGACTATTGTCATCAGCAACAACTATATGCAGGTTTTTTATTTTTAATTTTAGAATTTCATCTATTAAATTAGCAATGTTTTCTTTTTCATTGTATGTTGGAATCATTACAAAAAGTTTCATTTTTAAATCAGTTTCTTAACACTATCGACTATTTCATCAATATCCCATTCTGGCGGAATGTCACATTTTGACTTATAGCAGCATACACAACCTTTTTTTGGGATTATTTTTATTCCCCTGGAATATAATTCAATCTCGTTAGGACTTGTAGGGCAGAAAAACGCAATAATTTTCTTTTTCAATACAATTCCTATGTGCATTGCAAGGCTGTCTGATGTGATTAAAATATTGCATAGATTCACTAAAGAGGCAAATTCCATTAAGGAATTATCACAGCCAGCATCTATTATCTGTGTTTTTACTGAGCTTTTTATTTTATTGTTTCTTTCTTTTTCTTCTGGGCCGCCAAAAAGCAACAATTTAACATTTTTTATATTATTGTTTAATTTGTCTATTAGCTCTGCAGTTTCTTCTATGCTTAATTTTTTGTCTTCCCAGCGCCCTCCTGCTCCAGTATTGATGCCAATGGCTAAATTCTCATTTTTTATGTTGTTTTTTTCAGCAAAATTCTTTCCAAATTTTATCTCATCATTATTTAAGATTAATAGGGGTTCCTGCTTTTTATATTGCAAATCAAGAATTTTGTAAATTATTTCCTGATAAGTCTTTTTATTTTGGGCCTTTAATTCATCTGCTCTTTGCTTTCCAAACTTTGAAATCAAACCTATGTCAAACCATAGTGATGAATTTTCAGTGTAAATCTTTTTTCCATCTTTTAAATATGCTCCAATAATCTCTTTATGTTTAATTTCAGCAGCAAGCTCGCATGCAATATCCTCATCATCCAGATTTATTATTAGATCATACTCTTTGTTTTTTAATTCTTCATCAATTAAATAAATCTTATCAATTAGATTGTTGTTTTTTAGAATATCAAAGGACTCCTTTTTAGTAATCCAATCTATTGTACAATTTTCATATTTGGATTTCAATCCATGAAGTATGGAAGTGGTTCTAATGACATCTCCAATTGCTCCAAGCTTTATTATGAGTATATTCATAGTCTGGAATAATCTATAGTATATTTTAAAGGTTTCTGCTTTGATGGAGGTTGGTGCGAAAATCTAATATTAAGCTAAGCTATGCCAGAGCGGACTGAAGCCAAAATACTAATTTTAAGTTCATATTTGAGGTGATCCTGCCCACCCGCCACCCCTAAATTAGGCATAGCTTGGCTTTATTTATTCGACAAATGTTCTTCAATTACAACTAAATATTTATAAATCCGGTAAATTAGCCTAATGTGTATGAGGATTAAAAGAAGTTATATTGAAGCAGGTATATTTATTGCAGTTTATTTATTTGCTATTTATGTATGGACATTGCCTTTCCAGGACAATAGAACTCCTTATGGAGAATGGGATGCTATATCGCATTGGGAACTAGGAGATTTTATAGCCCAATATGACCAGACATTTGTATATTTACCTGGTTTCCTTGATTATTCTTATGGGGGAGATAACAATTATAAACCTCACACATTGTGGTATCATCCACCTTTCCATACTGATTTTGCCATAATATCTGCATTTTCTAATGATAGGATGGTGCCTATATTCCTTACAAATGCAATATTTGCAAGCGCCATATTGATTTCGGTTTTTTTTGTCATAAACAGATTGTTTGGGTTTCTGCCAGCGATATTGTCGTCTTTTATGCTTACTTTTTCAATGAGGGATATACTGCCTTACCTGTGGGGGCAATGGCCTGAGAGGTTTGCCTATGCTTTCATTCCTTTAGTCTTATATTGTTTTTATATGTATTATATCAGTTATTCCAGAGAAAAAAACAAACCAATTTACTTGTACATAATGTCTCTGCTTCTTGCTATTAATGTGTTTATACATCCATTGGTTTTCTTCCATACTTTAATCGGTATTTTTGTACTGGGTGTAACTTTAGCAATAAAACTGAGAAAAATGCCATTTAATCTAAAGCATATAAGCATTTTCTTACTACTTTTTCTGGTCTTGTTTGCAGTCTTCCCTTACCAAACCGGCAATGTCATTGTTTCTTTTACCAAAAGCTCTACTCCGGAAGAAAGCAAATACCCATTAATCTCCAGATTACTGCAATGGGCTCCGAACCCCAGGGATTTTGTTGGTTCAGTTCCAGGAACATACTTTTCTTTTGAGCAGATGATTGGCTATTGGGGATTTTTGGATGATAGCAAGTCACAAGGAATTAATTCAGATTCGCCTTTTTTTAAGAAATTATCCGTAAATATAACAAACCTGCTTTTTATCTTTCTTGTTATCGGCATAGCAATCCTATTTTTAAGAAAAGAACAGAGAGATATTTTTCTTTTGGCATGGCTAATTAGTTTATACCTTGTTTTACACAGAGATTTAATCGGAAAATTTACTTTCCTGCACAGATCTCTTTCTGCAACAGCGCATATATTTATACCAATAATTGTTATTGGAGCACTTTCTATATCTTCACTGATTAAAATACCAAAAATGTATAGATCTTTATTGAAGTATGTGATAGCTGTTTTAATTGTTGCATTTACACTTATGTATAATATGCCTTTTGCATTCTCTACGCTTGATAATGCTTATAATTCACCTTTAATAAGGCTTAATCCTGCACAAATTGAGGTCAGCGAGTGGTTAAAGGATAATATTCCTGAAGACCGCAATGTTTCTATAATAGGAACACCAGAGCAATTAGATAAGAAAGTTTGGTGGATGGCCTCTTATTCTCATCGTGTAAGCCATTATTTTGAAGGATTTTTTACATGGTCCTCTGAGGATGAGGAAACTAAACAGAGAATTGCCAGTGGCCACCTGTTAAGCGATTATGTGGTTTTTGATTACTCTGACATAGCCTTGTTAAGTGACAGGAGTTTTGTTGAACGATGGCTGGAATTTGAGCAACGAAACATGGCAAATCATACATTATTGTATAATAAAGATAATATGAAGGTGTATAAATATGAATCTTCTTAAAATTGAAAATCTTGGATTTATAGGAATTATTGCAGCTGTGGTGCTTGTTTTTTTCTATTTTATACTGGGTTTTTCAGGAATGATGGCAGTTTTAGGCATTATGCTTCTGTTTATTTTTCCGATTTATCTCATACTTGATAACTTTGACTTAAAACAAGATGAGAAAATAGTATTTTCATTCTTTTTAGGCGTGGGAATTTTCCCGTCTTTGGTATATTGGCCAGCTACTGTTATATCCTTGAGGTTATCTATTGTTATTAGTTTTGTAATATTGGTTGTTGTGGCTTATTTGGTTAGGAAATTCTATAAGAAAAAATCTTAATGGAAATAAAATCATATAAAAGATAAATTTTAAATATGCACGTTAATTTAACGGCGCAGATAGAAGTTCAAATAAAAATATGAAAAGACCAAAATCTTTGTCTATACTTATACCCTGCTATAATGAAGAGGACAATATAAGGGAGTGTATAAAGAGAATACCTTCTATGAGATGGAAGACTGAGGTAATAGTTATAGATGATGGCAGCAGCGATAAAACGACACAGTTTGCTAAAGGGGTAGGATACAGGGGCAGGCTGAAGACAATCCATTATAAACCTAATAGGGGCAAAGGGCATGCTGTCAGGAAAGGCCTGGAAGCTGCCAGGGGAGATGTTGCTATAATTCTTGATGCTGATATGTCATCCCCACCAGAGGAGATACCTTTAATTGTAAAGCCGATTTTTGAAGGCAAAGCTGATTTTGTGAATGGAACCAGGTTAGTCTATCCGATGGATAAAGGAGCAATGAAATTAATCCATATACCAGGCAATAGGATATTTGCGTTGTTGGTGTCGATGATTGTAGGGAAATACCTTACTGATTCTTTATGCGGATTTAAGGCTTTTAAAGTAAAACCATTTGCGAGAAAATTAAAAGAGGATAGTTGGCCTGATTTCGAGTTGCTTATAAAAGCAAAAAGAATGGGCATGAAAATAGTTGAAGTTCCTATACATTACAAGGTAAGAGTAGGAGGGGTTTCTAAGATGAAGACAATTAGGCATGGTTATAACATGCTGAATATGCTCCTAAGAAGCTTAAAGAAAGATTACTAAATATGAACTATGAACTTATTTTTTACCTATTTTCTTAAAATAATCCTTATTTTTTAAAGTTATATTTAATTTCAGTTCATTAATGTAAAATTCAATTATTTCGTTGAAAATATAATCAAGGTCTTTGGTTAGTTTCCATGAAGGATAATCTTTCCTGAACTTAGACATATCTGAAATCCACCACATATGGTCTGACTCACGGTCTTGGGCTTCTTCATATTCAAGCTTCATAGAGGTTTTAGCTTCTATTGCATCAATGGTTTCAAATATTGATATTGAATTTTTTCTCTCGCCTCCTAAGTTATAAGGCTCCCCATAAAGCCCATTAGCATTAGGTTTTGGCTTTTTTATGAATTCATATATTACCGAGGCAACATCAGAGCTATGGATTTGATCCCTTACTCTATACCCTCCACCATAAATGAAATATTTCTTTTTGGTTAATGCGCATTTGATTATATACGGCAGGTATCCATGCAGTTCCACTGCTCTTGAATTTTTTCCAGTTAGGCAACCGCCTCTAAAGGTTGCAGTCTTTAGGCCGTAATTAATACCATACTCCTGGGCATAGATATCCGCAGCAAGCTTTGATGCTCCAAAAGGAGTATGCCCGCACCTATCTACTGCCAACTCTTCGTTAAAACTGTCGCATGCTGGATTTTCGTATCTTTTTCCTACAATCTTATACTTAAAATTATTGGGCTGGTCGCCGTAAACCTTATTTGTTGACATAAAAGCAAAAGGAATATCAGTGTTAAGCTGCCTTGTAAGCTCAAGAAGCTGTAATGTGCCAAAGGCATTTATCTGGAAATCTTCCATTGGAATTTCCATGCTTTTAGGATGAGATGGCTGGGCTGCAAGATGAACAACAGCATCAACTTTCTTGATAATTTTGGACATGACATCCTTGTCCCTTATATCAGCTTCTATCAACTCTAATTTATCATTATTAGAAAGGTGGCTTTCCTCTATGTTGAGCTTATTATTTGCATCATTACCAAATAATTTTTGCCTTGTATTATTATCTACGCTGATTACTTCGTGGCCTTCTTTTAGGAATAATTCGCAACATGCGCTTCCAATAAGGCCTATTCCACCAGTAACTAAAATCTTCATTTTGATGCTATAAAGTTAAAGAATGTTATTTAGAACACATTATAAACTTTTCTACAATTGTCTCAAGATGGTTTTTTTGTTCCTAAATTTTTTAAATATGGCTTCCAAATCATAAAAAGCAGTAAAATCAAAACTGCCAATCCGATGAGGTTTAAAAATAATGAATTCCAGTCCATAACACCTGCCAGGGTATGCAAAAAATCCGATGAAGGTCCGTTGCTTAGGAATTTAGATATTGCAACTAACTGTTCGTCGTTTAGTGCAGGTTGATCTAATGTATGAAGACCAGAGTATTGTGTAGATGTCCAATTTAAAAATAGGGATATGATGCCAACAACAATGAATAATATCTTCATCTTATTTTTCTTTAGTAAATTATTATTAACAAAAATATATGGCGAAAAAATAAAAAGATAGGGGAGTATAGGTGTCATATGCCTATTAAATTCTGTTGCTATAGCTGAAGGATATGTAAATGTTAATATGGAAGCATACATGAATGTAAAGATGGCAAATATCGCTATAGCTAAAGCATCGCGGTAATAAACATCTTTTTTTATAAGTGCCCTATAGATACCATAAAATACCAAAAATATTATTGGAGAGTAAAGAAATGAATTTAACATGTAAACCAATGTATCCATACCAGGTAATTTTATATCAAAAATTCCTGATATTTTAGCGACACTTTCTGGTAAGACTGTGTAAGCATAAGATTGGGTAAATGGGTTGTCAAAGACAATGTAATAGTATGAAAATAATAGAAAAACAGGAATTGATGCACCAACAAAAAATGATAATAGCAGTGATAACTTTTGTTTATTTAAATCAAAAATCCACAATCTTTTAAATCCTTTTGTCCTGATAGTTTTGCCCTTTATGTAGAAAGATAATAAATAAATAAACAATAATCCTGCGACAAACAGATGAAAATAATCAAACCAAGCAGAAAGTCCTGCAAGTATGCCTGCGACAAATAATGTAGCTTTCTTTGACTTTAATTCTTTATGTCTTATCTTAAACAAAATAATGAACGCAGCAAACATGAAGAAAATGGCTATTGGTCTTTCAAGAAA
The DNA here is from genome assembly GCA_964611745.1 of uncultured Methanosarcinales archaeon. Classification (GTDB taxonomy): domain Archaea; phylum Nanobdellota; class Nanobdellia; order Woesearchaeales; family GW2011-AR4; genus JACPJP01. The sequence goes on from CAZTBE010000002.1 coordinate 34,149, forward strand.
TCCAGTAGCTAAAGAGAATCGTAATGTTCCAAAAGCAAAAAATAATGTTATAACCATTCTTAACTTATCATTCTTAGTAAATCTTTTTAGAAACAGATATAGCAAAAGAACGGTTAATGCACTAAACAAAGAAGTGGTAAATAACGGAAGGATGAATCCCGAAATAATGAGATATTCTAAAATTTGTCTTTTACTAAAACCTGGAAGGTAACTTGAAGGGATTCTTTTATTTCCGTCGTAGTCATCAGGCAGACTAGCCCCATAGTTTTCAAGCTTTTCAAACAAAGAATTTATTATCTCTTTAGGCAAAAGATAAAAAATTGGTCTGCTTACTATATAAATAGGCACGGAAATAAATGAAATTCCGGGGGCTTGGCCCGAGTAGTAATGATCATCATAGAATGCTATACCACCGCCAGCAACTCTATAGTATGTGTCTATCTCGAATCTGCCTTCGTTTACAATTGCGGCTGTAAGTGCAGATTGGCTATTGGCCATAGTACTTGATCCAAACATTTGCAGGTAAAAAATGTAGACAATCCAGACTGTTAAGAACAGCTTAAACTCTTTACTTCTAAAAAAATTTGATTTTATATCTAACATTTTTATTAATCTAATATTAAACAATTACTGGTCTTTTGTTAATCTGAAATTGATTATGACCCCAAACAATATTAATATTAACGGAAGTACAATTGTATGGTACTTTATATTTAATCCGATTAATCCAAGATAATAGCTAAATATTCCAATTATGGCCGCAGCTAAAGCAATACCAATTATGAACCTCTCTATAAATTCCAGCTTTTCTTTCCAGTAAAGCATTAAAAAATAACCAGGCAAAACAAACAGCCAAAATAATGATAGAGCATTTCTAAACAAAATAATTAAATTCTCTTTGAAAAATGCAATTTTAAATATAATCATGACTAATAAAAACAAAAGTCCAATATATTTCAATTCTTTTAGTGCAGTGTTAAAAACTTCTTTCTTCAATGCAATCAGCCCCCACATCACTATTTTTCAATATGAATACGAATTGATTGTCAAATACAAGAGTAATAGATTCTTTTTTTAATAGTTCTTGTGCAATCAAAACATTATACTGTGCAAGAACCTCTTGCCTTGAAACTTTATCAAAAATTAAATAGTCAAATGTACAAATATCTCTAGGGCCATAAAAAAATTCCCCCGGTTTATCTTTAAAAGCATTTTCAAAATTAAAAAAACTGCTTCTTATTGGTGTTCCCCCTCCGGCATCTCCAGGAAACTCACTTATATAACTTCTTTTGATTTTTCTTTCCTGAAGAGCATTGATGAAATCACCAGGATCAACCTGGTGATGCACTCTTTTTGAGTTTCTTAGAAGCGCATCCTGATCATATATGTCCCCATAAAAAAAATAGATTATTGCATCAGGTTCAGCATTATCACTGATCCATGTTAAAGATTCCCAATGGTAAGGATCCATTATACCTTGGCTCGTTCTTGCATTGTTTTGTGGAAATGTTTTTAGAACAGATTTAAAAAGATCAGCGGAAAATGGCATGTTCTCAAGAGACATTTGCAAACTATTTTGGAACTTAACATTTTCTGGAACTATGCCTAGTATAAGAATGGTAAGGATAAGCAAGACCACTGGAGTGTAAACTGAATTCCATTTTTTTACTATAATTTTAAGAATGGCATAAATTCCAAACCCCGCAAATACTGAGAGATAGATTGGCCAGTAAAATCTTATCTGAAAAGATCTAAGTCCAAATCCTATATAGTTTAGAAAACCACTAATAAGCATTGCAAAAGCTAGAATTATAGAAGCATGTAAACTCTTTAATTTTGTCAGGGAAAAGACAATTCCAATAATTATCGGTATTAATAATAAGCCAAACCCTATCAGGTAGAATCCCGGATTTCCATCCCATATAGGCTGAACTCCAAATTCATATGCCTGACTTTTAGCCCATGAATTCTGAAAAATTACCAGATAATAAAACGAAATTACAAAGAAAACACCAAGGAATATTGCCGCATTTTTGATATCCTCCTTGTTAAATTTTTTTACTAATATTTTTATACCAAAAAATAAAGCTAAGAATATCAAAGCAAATATGGCTTCCGATGTATGGGTTAATGCTATTGCTGAGAGCGATAATGCTATGATAAGAAATGATTTATCCAGGTCTATCCTCATAATGCTCCAGGCAAATAATATAAGGAAGGATTGTGATAATACAGAGGGCCAGTGACCCCATAAGAATCCCAATGAAAGCGGAAATGAAAAAATAAGTATTGATAAGGGGAGTGAGAGCAAAGCTACTGTTTTGTTAAAATTTCTTATTATGAGGTACATCACAAAACTTGCAATTATTGAAAAGAATACAACTATGAAATATATTGAATCATAAACTTCTGTTCCGGATGCATATGAAAATATTGCAGCCAAATGATAAACTACTGGAGGATAAACTCCAACAATATTTTCTACCCCTTTTTCTAGATATGGAGGCTCATACCTAAAATTTCCTATATCTTTAATAGATTCTGCCCTTATTTGATGCTGAAAAGCGTCAGATGCGCCATAAGCAAAAGGAAAGTCATGCTTAATCTTGTGGTCAAATAAAGCCCCAGGACCTGAAAAAAGTATCACTCCAAAAAAAATTATGAGTATTATTTTCTCCAGGTTTATTTTTGTCATGCTTAAAAATCACCTTTGTTGATTTTCAGGGTTCTTCATCTTTGAATAAGTAGCGTAAAATAAATATATTATCAAAACTAAAATAGTTAATAATGTTATTATTTTTCCTTTTCTAAAGGAATCTGGGTTGTACTTAAATATTAAATCTCCCACCTCTCCAGTTAAATAAACTGCGCTTATGGCACTGTCTGTTTTGTATAGTTTTAAAACACGTCCATTTATTGTTGTTTCCCATCCAGGGAAATGAGCAAATCTCTCGCTTAGGACAAGAAACCCTGTTTCCCCATCAAGAGCAATAGAAAATTCATTCACAGAAATTTCTCTTGATTTTAGCTCTTTATTGGTACTACTTGATTTAAGGATGTCTATAATTGATTCCTTTGAAATTGAGTTTTGCCCTTCAAGAAGGTTGGGCAGTATTTTTCCACCATTGTCCACATATTGCTGCAGCTTTGAAATGTCACTTTGTGTTACAGAATCCTTTAGTAATATAACGCTATTGAAATTTTTTAATTCATCAATATCATGGTCCGCTATGGCGCTTTTTCCCTCTATTAATGCGGTTGATAATGGATCTAGGTTTTCTAATATAAGACTATAAGAAAAATCTCTTTTATCATTATCATTACCCAGCACTAAAATGCTATTATTCACAATAAAGGCTCTCGGGATTACATTCTTGTTTTCGTAAAGATATGGCCCAGATGGTTCTGTAGGAACACAATCTTCACATTTCTGGAACCTTTGTTTTAATGAAAGACCAGAATCATCGATTTCCCTATCAGATATAATATATTTGCCATTTAAGATTCCAAACATCTTTGAAGGAGCTGCTTGTTGCGCAATAGCCAGATACTGTACATAGTCATTTATCCAGATTCCACCACCACCTTTAATTGCAGGTATGCCAAGCTGTGAGTAATAATTATAACCAGATGCGCCTATAGGTGTTGATAATGCATAAGTTGCGATTCTAAAATCACTTTGGTCTTTACTTATTTCATTTAGAGTTGGTACATCTTTTGGTTTTACAACCTCGACAGATGCTGGAAATTTGTATGATGATGCCAATTCAATGACTAAGATTGCTAATATAATTGAAAATATAAGCCCTTCTTTGATATTTTTTTTATATTTTTTTAGAATACTGACTAAATTGCTGAATCCATAGGCAATTATAATTGGAGACGCAAAAACGAACATTACTAAAGCGCGTTCAATATGCCTCATCTGTCCAAAACCTGGAAGCTGATAGAAAAATTTTGTAACAAATGTTCCTGAAGCAAGCAATACGGACAGTACCATCAGAAGAATAGAGAACATAACAATTTTTTTTCTAAAAGACAGTAAACCAAATAATAAGAGTATCAGGGAAGTAATGCCTATTGCTCCGGAAAATCCACTGCTGTCTGACAAATTGACCAGATGACCCCATAAGCTGCCTAAATTTATCGGATATCCGAGATATTCCTGGTAATTTACTCCAGAAGCCCTGCTGGACATTTTTGTGAATTCAAGAACAGGCAACAGCTTTAATGCAGACAAACCAACCAATAAAATGCCTATAACCAGGGAGACAAGTATTGCTTTTACAATCCTTTTTTTGAAGTTGTTTCCTATCAAATTCCAGGCAATATATAATCCAATTATTAATCCGGTATAAAGAAAGAATATCATCCCTCCAGCATAAATCATCATTGAAAAGAATAAAGCAGCGATTATGGAGTTATTCAGCCATGACTTTTTATTCAATGCCCTGTATGTGAAGAGGAAGACAAAAGGCATAAGGGAATAACTTTCTACAATATTAAGATGTCCTGCAAGAGCAAATTTTTGTATAACTCCATTGAACATGAAAATTAAGGATGCAATAAATGCAATGTTCTGTTTTCTTAATATTTCATAAATAAGAAGGTACATTCCTAATCCAGCAAGAAAAAAATAACTTATTACTGCAAGATTCATTGCAAGGAATATATTCTTGAATAATAAAATGTACAGAAAATTAAGATCAAATAAGTAATGTTCCGGAATTGCCATGAATGGCTCTCCGCTGTAGAAATAAGGAGTCCAGAGTGGAAATACTCCAAACTCATGCAGACTCTTCCTTATATTCTCTGACTGGAAGGTCATATCGTTTATGTAATGTATATTACCGAATATTCTTGAAGAACTTAATATGCTCGAAAAAAAAATCAGAGTTATAAGGAGCAACAAAAAAATATAAAAATGCTTTTTTACCAGATATTTTGATTTAGAGATAATCAATTCCTTTTTCATTGTCACTCCATAACTTTAAGGTGTCATGAGCCCACTTGAAAGGTTTATCATTTTTTTCTATTAATTTTGAAACTACAGAAATAAGTTTTTTGCCTACATTGCTGCCATAGATCTTTTTTGAGGATTCCATCTGCTTTCTTAAGCCATCATTATTGATAATATGCTTTACCATATCAACAATTATCTCTTTGCTTGCAGGAGGCACAATTATATTACTTCTTGCATCAAATACAGTTTCCGGACGGTCTGTTGTCAATCTGCATGTCATGCATGTTTTGCCAATAAGATTGAGCTCTTCCTGGACTCCACCAGAGTCTGTTAAAGCAGCAATGCATTTATCTGATTCAAAGAATTCAATTACATGCCCATATTCAGGCCATACACTTGTATAAAGAAAATTCTTCTTTTTCTTTAGCTTCTCAAGCTCTTTTCTTAAACCATAGAAATCAAGGGCCATTCTTGTCGCACTCATCTCTATAAAATTGATGTTGTGCCCTTTTTTGACTAGCTCTTTTATTGCTTTGATTATTGATTTAAATCTTATTGGAGTGAGATTTTCTCTTCGGTGTATGTCTACCCGTATCCAGTTATCTTTTTCAAGCTGAGGGTAAATGCTAAATATGCTCTTTTCCGGCTTTATTTTTCTTTTAAGCTCCAATGCATCAACAACAACACCGCCTATGACCCATATATTCTCTTCAGGGTAACCCTCTCTTAAAAGATGGTCTTTGTTGAGTTGGACAGGAGCGAAATGATATTGGGAACCGGCAGCAGAGGTGAAAGTGTCCCATTGCTCTGGGAATGGCTCATTCCTCATAAGTATCCATCTGCCATAGAACTGTTGATCAATGAATGTTTCTGTGTCTACTTTATTGTATCTTTTCATCACTTCCGGAGTCATACTTCTCAAGCCAGCTTCATTCTGTATTGCCTTCTCGGACCTGGAAAACATCCAGGCAGCCGGAACAATGCTGGTCATTATAGTATCTCCTAATACCACGGGAATTACAGTCACACCAGGCCAGTTTTTCTTCAAATGTTTTGCGAACCATGATATTTTTATCATCAACTCTGCTGATTTCTGAGCTAAATCACCCCTTATGGATAAGTTGGATGCAATCTTGTTCTGAAAATTGAATTCTTTGATGCCATGAGTTAAGATATCATCATAATGCTGGTTTGAGTTGATAATAAAAAAAGGAATTTTAGATTTCGCTGCAGCTACTATGCTTCCATAAAATTTATAGAAACAGGGTTTTGTTCCAATCACAAAAGCAAGAACCCATTTTCGCTCTTTTTTTGCCTGCTCCATTACACCTTTAATCAATGGCTTGTTTAGAGTTAATGGCAGGATTGTAGGCATAAAATGGTCTGCTTCTGTAGCTGTTTCTGCTCCAAACATCGATTCGTATGCGTCTTTCATTACCATTTTACTAAATTATTTTTAATTTATTTCTTAATTTGTTTTTTTAATGATGCAACCTCTTTTATAATTTCTGCTATTACTCTGGCTTTGGGTATGCTAAATCCTTTTTGATTGAAAACCGAAACACCGCTATATCTCTTGAAATGGTGCACGCCTACGTGCTTAATTTTATAACCACCCCTTCTGGCTCTTATCAATAATTCACTCGTACCAAGCCCTGTTTTGCATTGTAATTTAATTGTTTTAAAAACCTTTTTCTTTACTAATCGGAATGCGCAATCAAAATCTCTGCCTTTAAGATTAAATATAATCTTTATTAGGATATTGTATATCCTGGATACCCATATCCTGGTTAATGGATCCTGCCTGTTTATCCTGTATCCGGCAACTATATCATAATGCTTTGTATAAGGCAGCAATAACTTGAATTCATTCAGGTCAAACTGGTTGTCTGAGTCAGCGTAAAATATAAGGTCATATTTTGCAGCATCAAAACCCATTTTAATGGCATAGCCGACTCCTTTAAGTTTTTTTGGCTGCATAACAAGCCTAAGACTCTTGTTTTTCTTCATCAACTCTTTAATTATATTTTTTGTGTTGTCAGTTGAGCCTTCATATAATACTATAATCATCTCATATTTGTTTGCATTCTCTTTAAGAACTCTCTCTGCATCTTTTACTAGTTTTTTTATATTTCCTTCCTCATTATAGGCAGGAAAGAACATTGTAATATCTTGTTGCATTTTAATATCAACTTTGTATTTGTTTCTGGCAACACATGAAGATATTTAAACCTTTATACAAATTCCAACTAGGAACGGCTGCGTTCAAAATCTCGCTACGCTTGGGTTGCCATCGGTTCGCATTTGATTTCATTAAGTTAAGGCTGCCACCCCCGTAAGGGACTTCCCCCCGGCAGCTTCATGTATCTTATTAAAGATGCTCACAAATTGATGGCAACCTACATTTTGAACGCAGCCACTAAGAACAAAAACTATTTAAAACTAGGAAGATTCTTGGATTAATCCAGATTATAGCAGGGATTGGAATGATAGAAATCTTTTACTTTATTTTTGTTGTATTAGTTGCAGTTGCATTAGGGCAAAGAATTTTGAAGATAATTGGTGCAAAATTTGATTCTGATATTCTAAGATTTATATTCTCTTTTCCATTGGGATTGGCAGTTTTAGCCTACGCTGCTTTTTTTTTGGGGCTTGCAGGTCTGTTATATAAATCAATATTTATCTCAATTTTATTACTTATACTTATTATTTTGATAAAAGATATCATAAAGATAATATCAACATTATTTGCTTTTGTTAAAAATATCAATCAAAAAAACGTTAGGAAGCGGAAGTTAGGATTTAATTTCTTCACTATTCTGCTTTTGTTTTTATTGTTATTTGTAGTACTTAATTTTATCATCAGTTTTTCTCCCCCATGGAATAATGATGCATTAGCATATCATCTAGCTGTTCCAAAGATATATATTGAAAATCATAAGATTATAGACATACCACATATTTTTTACTCAAACTTTCCTTCGCTAATTGATATGATAAGCATGATAGGACTTTTGCTTCACAGCGGCATTTTAAGCCATCTTTTTGCATATGCATTGGGTATTACATTGATACTGGCAATCTACTCTTTCTGCAAAAAATTCTTTAATCCAAGAGTTGCAATTTTAGCTTCTTTGATTTTCTATAGTTTTCCAATGGTTATTGAGTTTGTATCAACTACCTATATAGATATTCAACTGGCATTATTTGTTTTTTTGTCAATCTATGGGCTGTTTATATATTTTACTTCAAAAAAGAATTCGTGGCTTTTCTTATCCGCAATCTTTATAGGATTTGCAATTTCATCAAAAGTTTTTGGCATCATAGGTGCAATAGGCATTTTAATTTTATTAGCACATAACTTGTTTTTAAGGTTAGTAAAGAGTGAGATTAATTATAAGGATGTATTTTTTAAAATATCAATTTTTTGTTTAATCGCATTTGTAATAACCATGCCCTGGTTAGCGAAGAGTTATTTCTTTACCGAGAATCCTGTTTGGCCATTCTTCAATAGCTTTTTTGGTGGAAAATATTGGGATGAAGAACATCAAGAGTATCAAGAAAAGGATGTTTCTGGAAGAGAACTAAGCATCGTTAACTACATAAAGTTGCCCTGGGATTTGCATGTGCAAATAGTTGAGTGGGAGGATGAACTTGATATTAGAATGGATAGAAATCTTCAAGAAGGAGAGCATTTTGGACCATTTCTTATATTTTTACTTTTTTATTTTTTCTTCAGGAAAAAGAATAAAATTTTAAATACCCTCTTTTTTTTTATATTTGTTTATATAACCTTGTGGTTTTTTATAGCCAATATCGGAAGGTATTTACTTTATCTTGCACCTTTGGTAGCAATAATCTCTTCTTATGTCATAATAGAATTATTCAAAAATAAGTATCTTTCAAAAGTCTTAAAGATTCTGCTAATATTCACTTTTAGCTTCAATCTTCTAATATGGGTTGGAGGAAATGCTAAAGATATGCTTGTACCTCTTGGATTAGAATCAGAAGACAGTTTTTATGAAAGACAAGCCCCCATATATAAGCCATCTAAGTTTATTAACTCTAATCTTCCAGGGAACTCAAGAATACTTCTTGTTAGAGAAGTAAAGGGGTTTTTCTTGGAAAGGGACTATGTTTGGGATAATCCATCAACACAGGTTTATATTAATCACTCTAAATTTAAAAACGAAAAAGATTATTATGAAGAGCTAAAAAAATTAGGAATAACCCACATATTAGTCAATGATGGATCATTTGCTAAATATAGGGGTTTTACAGTTAAAGAAGAAACTTATCTTGCTGAAAAAGTTTTTAATATTACAAACAATTTATTGGAAAAATATACTACAAATCTTTATAACAAAGATAACTGGCTGGTCAATGAAATAAAATGAAACGTAAAATTAAAAATAAATTAATAAGCATATTTATTTTGTTATTGATACTATTTTTGTACGTAGTGCATTATTATTTTGAAATAAAGCGGTATTTTGCTTATCTTCCAGGACGTTTTTTTTTATTTTAATAGACATAACTGGACTTTCAGAAAAGCAATAAATATTTAAATATTTTTTGTTTACTTCAGAAGATGATAGATATAATACTTTTTCAGCCAAAATGCGGTGTTTGGGATATAATGGGTGCACGAGTACCTATTGGATTACTTTCTATAGGTGCTGTTCCTTGTAATAAAGGCTATAAGGTTGTCCTTATTGATCAGAGAATTGACTTCGATTGGCAAAGTAAAATTAAGAAATATATCAACCAAGGGGCTAAAATTGTATGTCTAACAACTATGGTTGGTGAACAAATATTGCATATGATGGAAGTATCCAAATTTATCAAATCAATTGATTCAAACATTCTTACTATACTAGGTGGATCGTGGCCGCAAACTCAGCCAGAAATGTGTATGCAAGACAAAAATATTGATGTAGTTTGTTATGGTGAGGGAGATTATCTACTTACAGAGCTTATGGCTTATTGTGAAGGCAAGAAAAAAATAAGTGATGTGCTGGGTATTATACACCGCACTAAGGAAGGGACAATAAAAAGAACTGCTCCAAGACAACCAGTTCAAAATCTTGATGAACTTCCTAAAATTCCCTATCGTCTTGTTAATCTTAGGGATTATACAGCAGTTGGATTTCGTCAAGGAAAACCTTCAATATCTGTTGTTACAAGCAGAGGTTGCCAGTTTAGGTGTACATTTTGCTCTATGGTCCCATTATATGGTCAATCATGGAGGGGATATTCTGTAGATAGGTTGATGGAAGACATTGCGGAATTAGAGTCAAAGTATGGTATAAAAGACTTTTTCTTCAATGATGATTTAATTACTGGAGATTTTAAGCGTTTTACAGAATTTCTTGAAGCTCTTGCAAAATCTGGCAGAGACTATAATTGGGGAACTCCAGGTATGCGAGGAGATGCAGTTTTGAGATTAACAAAAGATGAAAAAGCAATGGATAACCTGATAAAATCAGGATGTAAAAATCTGGATATAGGTGTCGAGTCCGGAAGTCCTAGAATATTAAAGCTTATAAAAAAAGATACAACCGTAGATGTTATTAGAAGAGTTAATCAGAAAATGAGTAAATATCCAGTTATCATGAAATATAATTTCATGGGAGGATTCCCAACAGAAACTGAAGGAGAATTTTTTGATACAATGAGGCTTAGGAGAATATTACAAGAAGAAAATGAGTATGCTATTGCTCCGATTTACTTCTTTACACCGGTTCCAGAGACCCAGATATTTACATTGGCTATAGAGAATGGATTTCAACCTCCAACAAAATTGCAGGAATGGGCAGATTTTAATTATGATACTTGGTATAAAAAATATCCATCTTGGTTAACAAAAAGAATGATACACTTGATAGATAACGCAGTGTTTTTATCATACTTCTCTAATAAAAAAATGAGTTATAAGTATCCCAATCCACTTTTGAATATATTGTTTAAATTATATTATCCCTTGGCAAAGCTAAGGAATGATAATGATTATTATGGATTCATGTTCGAAAAGTCGTTAGCAGAATTTATTGTAAAGATTGATGGTAAATTTAATTTATTTAATCGCATCCAAAAAAAGTTTTTTTTTAAAAAAAGCGAAAGTCTCAATACCTATTCCTGAGTCTTATTAGATATTATTCAATAAGCTTTTATAACAGAATCATATGCTCATTTCTCTAACAAATTATTACAAGTTAGGAAAATTTAAATATGCACATATATTCTTAATCGAGATTTAGGTGAAAATTTATGGATGAAAAAGGTATAAGGGTATGTTTAATCAATACACCGGAGTTACTAAGTGTGTATGGTAAAGTTCAGAAGTTTATCCCACCAACAGCACCACCTTTAGGTCTTCTCTATATTGCAGCGGTATTAGAACGGGAAAGTTTTCCTGTTAGGATTATAGATTCTTATGCAGAACATTATGATGTGTCTACAACAGTAAAAGAAGCACTAAAATTTAATCCAGATATAGTTGGCATTACAGCTGTAACTCCAACATTTGGAAATGCCATTATGATTGCCAAAGCTTTGAAGAAGGCAAATCCAGATGTAACAATAGCTATGGGAGGTCCCCATATAACACCAACTGGAGCATTGATATTGCAAAATCACAAATGTGTAGATATTTGCGTAAAGCATGAAGGAGAGTATGCTTTCCTAGAGTTAACTCAAAAAAAACCATTGAAAGATATTTTGGGCATTTTTTACAGAAACGATGCTGGTACTGTGATAACCAACCCTGACCGGCCTTTGTTGGAAAACTTGGATGAACTTCCATTTCCTGCTAGGCATCTAATTGATTTATCTAAATACCATCATGTTCTTTATTCTTCTTATGGAGAACCCTTGACAGAAATGACCACATCAAGAGGTTGTCCTTACAAATGTAGTTTTTGTGCATCTAAAATCACAAATGGTTCAAGGGTACGTTTCAGAAGTGTTGAAAATGTTATTGAGGAAGTAGACGAACTAATAAATAATTACGGAATAAAGGTGATTGAATTTAGAGATGATACACTTACATTAAATCCTCCTAGATTTAAGAGATTATGCGAGGAGTTAAAGAAACGTGATGTAGATTTTATAGGGAATGCGAAGGTGAATATGGTTGCACGTTTTCCTGAAATGGCCCAACAGGCTAAAGATGCAGGCTGTAAACTATTCCTGTTTGGGTGTGAATCAGGCGACCAAAAAATTCTTGATTCATTCCTAAAATCACAAACTGTAGAAGACATCAAGCAAGCATTTAAGATTGTAAACCATGTAGGATTGGACACCTTGGCTTGCTTTATATTAGGCTCTCCACTGGAAACTAGAGAAACTGCCAGAAAGACTATTGACTTATCAAAAGAAATTAGTCCAACCTTTGTAGAGTACTTCCTATTAAATCCGCATCCAGGTACTGAGTCTGAGGAAGAAGCTAAACGTGTCGGTATGATGACAAATGTCAATTGGGAAGAAGTAAGTGCACCACAATGGTTTAATCCAACTATCCATCACCCTATATTTTCTGAAGAAGAATTAAAATCCATGCTTAGTAGTGCTTATCGTGAATTCTACTTTAGGCCAGGATATTTTATGAAGCTACTTTTAAAGATGAATTCTTTTAAAAAAATCCAACGCTATACAAACTTAGCCCGAGCTATGATACACATTGTTTAAGTCTTCAATTCTTCGTTCATTATGAATTAACAGAAATAGGGACCAGATTTAAAAAATAAGAATGTTCGATAAGTATATTTTACCTAATATTTTATAAATACATCACCTTTAGCTTGACTTATGGTTAGCATATCTCTTATTATCCCAGCATACAACGAGGAAAAAGCTATAAAAGATACTATTGATAATATAAAAAAGGCCATAAAAAATATAAAAAATAAAATTGATATAATAGTTGTTGACGATGGCAGTAAAGATAAAACAGCGGAAATACTTTCTAAAATTAAAGCTATAAAATTAATAAGACATAGTATAAATAAGGGATATGGTGCCTCATTAAAAACAGCCATAAAAAATACAGCATCGGACTATATATTAATCATAGATGGTGATGGCACATACCCTGCTTCCTCAATACTCCCTTTAATAAATTATTCAAAAAAATGTGATATGGTAGTTGGTACAAGGACAGGAAGAATAGTTAAAATTCCTTTTTTGAGAAGACCAGCTAAATGGTTTCTTAAGCACTTTGCTCAGTACTTAACTAAAACAAAAATTCCTGACTTAAATTCAGGATTAAGGATTTTTAAAAGAGACATAGCATTGCGTTTTATGAGTCTATTTCCAGATGGTTTTTCTTTTACAACAACTTTAACTATCGCTTGTTTGACAAATGATTATAATGTTAAATATGTACCAATAAACTATTACAAAAGAAAAGGTAAATCGGGGATACATCCAATTAAAGATTTCATAGGATTTACAAATTTGATTTTTAGGCTTACCATTTTTTTTAAACCTTTAAATGTTTTCATGCCAATAAGCGTATTTTTATTTATTCTTGGAGCTTTAAAGTTAATAAGAGACTTCATCTTAGAGTCCACATTTGGATTAGGTGGCGCAACGATAATTTTAGCATCTATACAAATTGCATTCTTAGGCATTTTAGCTGAACTTGTAATAAAGAGGACTAACCTATAAAATGTGCGGGATTTGTGGCTTTAATTTTTCAGATAGAGCTCTTCTAAGAAGTATGAATGATTGTATATCGCATAGAGGTCCAAATTCTAAAGGATATTTTACTGATAAATATATTTCATTAGGACATAGAAGGTTGAGCATAATAGATTTAACCAAATCAGGCAACCAGCCAATGTTCAATGAGGACAAATCCATAGTCCTTATTTACAATGGGGAGTTATACAATTTTAAAGAAATAAAAAAATCATTACAGGAAAAAGGACATTCATTTTCCTCTAATACCGATACAGAGGTTGTTGTGCATGCGTATGAGGAGTATGGGACAAACTGCTTAAATCATTTTAACGGATTTTTTAGCTTTGCATTATATGATTCAAAAAAGAAAATACTATTTCTAGCAAGGGATAGGATAGGAATAAAACCTTTGTATTATTACTATGATCAAAAAAAATTTATTTTTGCTTCAGAGATAAAGTGCATACTGGAAGATGAAACTGTTAAAAGGGATATTAATAAAAATTCCTTAAATGAATATTTTATGTTCAGGTATGTGCACAGCAATGAAACCATATTGAAGAATATCTATAGGGTTAAGCCAGGATGTATGCTCCTGTTTAATTGCAAAAATAATAAACTAGATATTAAAAAATATTGGGATGTTTCAATTGAGAATAAAAATTATGATGAAAATATTTGTGCCAAAAATATTTTTGAGCTATTTAGGGATTCTGTGGAAAGAAGATTGATGAGTGATGTGCCTTTGGGTGTTTATCTTAGCGGAGGAATAGATTCCTCTTCGGTTGTAGCTATGATGAAACGGTTTGGTGTTAAGAATATAAATACTTACTCAGTAGGTTTTCAATATGATGTCTTAGGTAATGAGCTAGAATATGCCAAAAAAGTTTCTGATATTTTTGAAACAAAGCACCATGAATTTATAATAAAGCCAGATATAATTAAGGAACTGCCAAAAATAGTGTGGCATCTGGATGAACCATTGGCAGATCCGGCTGTAGTTCCAATATACTTCCTATCAAAAGAAGCTGCAAAGAGTGTTACTGTCATTTTATCAGGGGATGGGGCAGATGAACTGTTTGCAGGCTATGATCAATACAAGTTTACAGCTTTAGGAAATAAGATAAGATTTTTGCCTAGAATGATTAGGAAAAATCTTATACCCCTGACTGTTAAAGCATTGCCTAAGCAATTACTGGATAAAATCTATAAGTATTCTAGTACAACAGGCTCTAAAATCCATGAGAGGTTTGGAAAATTTATATCCAGTGTAAATGAGAATAAAGCAAAAGCATATCTTGAAGTAATTTCTGTATTTGATGAAGATGAAAAGAATAAACTTCTAAATGATTCTTATAAGTCTAAAAATCCTTATTTGCTTCTGAATAAGACATATTTTTCAAATCATAAAGATTTCCTGAATCAACTGACCTACATGGACCTTAAGACTTATCTTCCCGAGGATTTACTCATGAAGCCAGATAAGATGTGCATGGCCTTCGGCATAGAAGCGAGGGTTCCTTTTCTTGACCATAGGCTTGTAGAGTATGCATTTAATATGCCTTCTAGATTAAAATTAAAGGGCAATACCACAAAATACATAATGAAAAAATCATTCAAAAATCTGTTGCCTTATGATATATTACACAGAAAAAAACAGCCTTTCCAAGTGCCATTGGATCAATGGATGTCAAAAGACCTGAAAGATTATTTTAGAAATTTAATAGAGGATAAGATTAATGATAAATTCTTTAACAAAAATTACATTAAAAAAATATTAGATAACTATAACCGCTCAAAATTGTTTTATGGAAGACAGATTTGGAGCTTAGGGATATTTAATATTTGGCACAAGATTTATGTTGAGGAAGAAAATATTTCTAATATCTTCTAATTATTGTTACTTGCTCTGTTTTTTACATACCACTGGCAGAATAATCTTATTCCTTCTTCTATTCCTACTTTTGGATTGTAATTGAGCAGCTCTTTTGCTGTTCTTATGTCAGCATAAGTTCGTTCCATGTCCCCAGGAATAGGTTCTCTTGCAATTATTTTTGCCTTTTTGTTCAAATTTTCTTCAATCAGACTAATGAGTTTCCTGAGTTCTATAGGATTACTGTTTCCTATGTTTATTATTTTGTATTCTGTCTTAAGATCCAAACTTTGTATTATGCCGTAAACTATGTCTGTTATGTAGGTGTAATCCCTTTTGGATGTTCCATCACCATAGACCTCTATTTCCTGATTATTGAATATTCTCTCAGTAAATTTATAATGTGCCATGTCCGGCCTTCCATTAGGACCATAAACTGTAAAGAATCTTAGGCAGACTATAGGCAATCTATAAATGTTATGATAAGCACTACACAACACCTCTGCAGCCTTTTTTGTTGCCCCATAGGGCGATATTGGGTTATCTGTGTTGTCTTCTTCAGAAAAAGGTATCTTTTTATTATTTCCGTATACACTTGAACTTGACCCAAAAATAAATTTTTTGCATTTATGGTGGCTTGCGAGCTCAAGCAGATTTAAAGTGCCTTTGACATTTACGTCTTCATAAATTAAAGGATTGCTTATACTGTATCTTACACCTACCATAGAAGCCAGATGAATTATCTTGTCTATCTTGTTTTCCTGAAAAACTTGTTTAAGGCTATTTTTGTCTGTTATGTCGCATCTATAAAGTTTTATCTTCAAATCTTTGATATTCTCTTCCTTGAATTTTGGATTGTAGTAGTCATTAAAGTTATCTATTCCTATAATGCTGCAGTTATCTTTTTTGAGAAGTTCTTTAGCTACGGAACTGCCTATAAAACCAGCAATACCTGTGATTAATATATTCATTTTTGAAATGAACACCGCATGTTATTTAAAATTTATTGATATAAAGGAAGGATTAAGTTCTAAAAACTTAGTCCATAATCCTATATTTTATTAGATAAAATACTGCTTTTATTCCGTCCTTCCATGTTATCTTTTTGCCTTCATTAAATTTTCTTCCTACAAAATTAATCGGGATTTCTGTTATTTTATAGCCTTTCTTGAGAATTTTGGCTGTAATTTCCGGTTCAAAGTCAAAGCGTTTTGCTTTTAAATTCATATTTTCTATCACTTCTTTCCTGAATACTTTATACCCTGTTTCCATATCAGTTATTTTTGTTCCGTATAATATGTTTGTAACTGCTGTAAGAAGCATATTGCCTAAATAATGAAGCTTATACATGTTTTTTATGTTCTCTCTAATTGCTTCTATCCTGGAACCATAGACCACTTTTGTTCTATTTTCCATTATTGGTTTTAACAATTTTGCATATTCTATTGGATTGTATTCCAAATCAGCATCCTGAATTAGGATTATATCTCCAGTTGCATGTTTTAAAGCAGTCCTTATCGCAGTTCCTTTTCCCCTATTTTTTTGGTGGAAAAATATCTTTAAGCTAGAGTCTTTTAATTCTGACAGGATTTTTTTTGTGTTATCTGTTGAAAAATCATCAACAATAACAATCTCTTTTGTTATGTCTTTTAATTCAGTTCTTTTTACTTTGCTGATTACTTCTAAGATATTGTTTTCTTCGTTGTATACTGGGATTATTATTGATAATTTCATCTATAGTGTAGAATAATAAGGTATTTTAAAAGTTATTGGTTAGAATCAATTACCTTTATGCAACTCAATAATCTTTTTTATCAAATCAGTTGTGGAATAGCCTTTAACCTCAGGTATTAAAATTATCTTGCCGTTATTTTTTTCTACAGTGTCTTTTTCAATTATTTGGTCCATCTTGTAGTCCCCGCCTTTGGCATGAATATTTGGTTTTATTTCTTCAAGAAATTTTATTGGGTTGTTTTCACTGAATATTGTCACATAGTCAACACATTCTAACGAAGCAAGAGCTTCTGCTCTATCATTTTCGTGGTTTAATGGCCTTTTTTGTCCTTTAATTTGTTTTGTTGATAAATTAGAGTTTATAGCTACAATTAAAACATCTCCTAGCTTTTTTGCTTCTTTTAAATATCTTATATGGCCGATATGCAGAATATCAAAGACACCATTTGTTGTTACAACTACCTTATTCTCTTTTTTTAGGTCTTCAACTATATTTTTTAGTTCACTCGAAAAAACAATCTTTTTTCGGTGTCCCGAAAAGCTTTGCTTTTCTAGGACGTCAATAGTTTTTATTTTTTGTTTTTCCATTTTCTGCCATTAATTTTTATCAAATCTATTATATTATTATTGCTTTTTATTGTTCATAATAAAATCAGCAGCTTTGAAAAAATCTTCAGCAATAAAATCAGGCTTTAGACCTTTTTTTCCCAGATTCTCAAAATGCTTTTTACCATGGCCAGTTAGCATATAGACATTTCTGCAATTAGCCTTCACTCCCATCTCAATATCATGCAGGTGATCTCCTATCACCCAGGAGTTTTTTATGTCTATGTCGAATTCCTTTGCTGCTTCCTCGATGTATTTTGTGCTTGGCTTTCTGCAGTCACAACTTTCCTCTTTTTTATGCGGACAATGATATATTTTTTTTATATCTATACTTCCTTTTTTCAACTCATCAATCAGTTTTTCATTGAATTTTCTCATATCTTCCTCTGTATACATTCCTAATCCTATGCCGGATTGGTTTGTTATGATAACAAAAATAAATTCACCTGAAAGAGCTTTTAACCCTTCTATTACTCCTGGCAGCAGTTTGAAATCTTCCACTTTGTAGACATAATAATTTGGGTCCTCTACTAAAGTTCCATCCCTGTCCAGATAAATAGCTTTAACCATTTTCAATGCTCTTTTTAAGCTCTTCAATACTTACTGTAGATGTCCCTATCTTTCCTACTGTTATGCCTGCTGCATGATTAGCTATTATGGCGGCTTCTTCAAATGAAGCTCCTGATGCTAAAGCTAATGTTAGGGTAGCAACAGATGTATCTCCTGCACCAACAATATCATAGACCTCTTTGGCAAATGTTGGTATACTTGTGATTTTTCCATCTTTTTCAAACAGAGACATGCCTTTTTCCCCTTTTGTTATCAAAACATTGCTGTCTAGCTCTTTTAACAGTTCTTTTCCAATCTTTTCTGCATTAGCATCTGACTCTTCTTCAATACCAGCCATCTCATACGCCTCTTTATGGTTTGGTGATATCAGAGTAGCATTTTTATAGAACTCTTTGTGCTTTGGTTTCGGGTCAACTACAATTATCTTATTTTTTTCCTTGCAAAGTCCTATTACCTTTTCCACCAGGTTTTTTGTTATTACACCTTTTGCATAATCTGAGATTATGATTGCATCAATTTCATCTATTTTTTTGTAAATGAAGTCAAGAATATCATTTTCTGTTTTAACATCAACATAACCTTTCTTTTCATAATCAAATCTTAGCAATTGCTGATTTCTTCCAAAGACCCTGACTTTCTGTATGGTTCTTTCATTTCCATCTTCTATTAAACCACTTACATCTATACTTCTTTTTTTAAGCTCGTCTATTAATTTGTTTTTTGTTGAATCTTTTCCAACAACACCTATCATGAATGATTTTGCATTTAAAGCTGCTATATTATTTGCTACGTTTGCAGCGCCTCCTGGAGTATAGCTTTCTTTGATAACATTGACAACCTGGACAGGAGCTTCCGGGCTTATTCTTGAAACACTGCCCCAGATATATTTGTCCAGCATAACATCCCCTAAGACTATGATTTTTTTATTTTTGAATTGCTCAATAACTCTAATTAAATTATTCATTTTCCCACCCATTTTCATCTAACCAATTAAAATAATCTTTAATACTTTCTTTTAATGGCCATTTTGCCTTAAAGCCAAGAATATTTTCTGCTTTTGTTGTGTCTGCCTGTGTATCAGCTTGGTAAGTTTTAGGATCATAAGGCATGTCAAAATATTCTGTTTTGAGATTTTTTCCTAAAACATCATTTAAAACTTTAATTAAATCATTGAAGGTTGTTGCAATGCCTGTTCCTACATTATAAATTCCGCTTTTTGCATTTACTGCTTTGATAGTAGCATTGACAGCATCTTTGACATAAATATTGTCGCGTTTTTGCTCGCCAAGTTTAAAAATTCTTGGATTTTTTCCAGCTTTAATTTGTTTGCCTAAATGATATATCATAGATGCTGGACGTCCTTTATACGCTTCTCTAGGGCCGAAAACATTAAAGTATCTTAATCCTACAATGTGCATGTCGTCAAATAATTTTTCTGCCATATTATCCATTTCTAGTTTTGATTTTCCATAAGCACTTAGAATTTCTTTTTTCTGGCCTTCTTTCATTGGAACTTGCCCATTACCATATAACCCTGCTGTTGATGCGTAAATTAATTTGGCATTGTTGTTTTTTGCAAGCTCTATTATATTTTTGAAACCTTGTATATTCTTATTGTAAGTTTCCTCATCATTTGGATATCTTGGATCAGTTATTGCAGCTTCATGGAAAATCACATCAAATTTTTCATTAAGCTCAAATGATTCTGAAACATCTAATTCAATAATTTTACCTTTAAAACCATTTAAATTATTTTTATTTCCAGAATTTAAATTGTCAACTATTGTGACTTCATGCCCTTGTTTTTCTAGTTCTAAAGCTAAATTAGAGCCTATAAAACCTGCACCACCTGTTACTAAGCATTTCATTTTGGCAGCTCCAACTTGTCTAAATCAACTTTTCCTGATAATTCATCGCGGTATGAATCAGAATCTTCATGATGTGTTGAGAATTCTATTATTTCACTGGGTTCTAAGCCTGTAAAGCGGTGTTTTGTATTTGGTGTTATAAGGATAGAATGCCCAGGAAGCATTATCTGTTTTTTATTGTCAGTTTCCATTAAGACCTTGCCTGCTAGTATATAGAATGTTTCATCCTTGTTTTTGTGGTAATGCATTGAGCATCTGAAACCTTTATTTAGGATTAACTTTTTTCCGCAATAATTTCTATTGGCAATTATTTCTTCATGACCCCATACTTTCTTAACTATCTTATGTTCTGTCATATTAGTATGAATAGTTCATACTTCTAGTATATAAATGTTTCGTTATTGTACGTGCCCGTACAACAGCGTATTGGGGTGTCTCAGACACCCCGAGACCGCAACATCAGGAGCTGTCTCGGATCGTGCAGTGCGAAGCACTGTACACTAGTGTGCGGGTACGCATAAATAGAAAAATATATAAAGTATGAACTTATACTACTATTTTATACCTATGACTAAACCTAAAATCGCAATAAGTCTGGATAAAAGCCTGCTTAATCTTGTAGACAGCAAGGTGGACGGTTCTGTAATAAGGTCCAGAAGCCAGGCAATGGAGTTTTTTCTGAAAAAAGGTCTGCAGGAGCAGTCTATCAATACAGCTGTTTTACTGATAAAAGGAGAGCACCAGAAAAATTTGTTAAAGAAACTGAAAGGAAAATCATTATTAAAAAATCAATTAGAATTTTTTGTCAAAAATGGGATAAATAATGTATACATTGTTACGCAGCATACTAAAAATATTAATTTGTTATTAAATGAAATTTCTGATGCGAAAATTAATGTTGAAGTAGTTGAGACAAATGCTAAGGGAAATGCAGAGGCCTTGCAATCTGTCAAAGAAAAAATAAAAAATAGCTTTATTGTAATGTCAGGAGACACGTATAATAATTTTGATCTGTTGAAGATGATAAAAAAGCATCTGGAATTGGATAAAATGACTACAATGGGATTAATGACTAGGGAGAAAATCAGCGGCTATGGAACTGCAATCTTAGATGGGGATCTTATTGTTGATTTCCAGGAAAAACCAAAACAAAGCTCTACGAATATTGTCAATGCTGGGATTTATATCTTCAAACCAGAAGTTTTTGAGCTGTTTGAGAATGCCAATAGTTTAGAAAAAGATTTGTTTCCTAAACTTGCAAGATTAAAGCAGCTTATTGGGTTTTTTACGTATGGAGAATATGAGCATTTAGAGTGATTACCTCTTTCTTTTTTTCATAACCTTATCAACCAAAGAAGTAACATCATCAACCTGTATCCTTTTTACACATGCATTTTCCATGCCGTGCTTACATTCACCAACTTCACCTTTATGGACATTTATGCATGCTTTTTGAAAAGCAAGCGGCACACTACGTGCGAGGTGGGATTTTTTGTAGATAGAATAATTATTTTTTCCGAATGGTGCAAATCTTACTGGCAGGTTGCATCCAAATAAACCAATTGTTTTTACATTTTGAGCAGCTGCAACGTGCATTGGCCCTGAATCATTGCCAATAAATAATCTACATAAGGAAATCAGATAAAACATTTCTCTAACATTTATTTCTCCAGAAACATTAAAAGAATTATTTTTACCTACGGAGTTGGTACCGGATTTTGTCCGAGTATTTTCAATTAAATTTTGCAATTCGTCGATTAAATTTTTTTCTTTATCATTTCCAATTAAAAATATTTTTGCATTATACTTTTTTATTAAATTGTCTGCAAGTTTTGCAAACTTTTCTTTTGGCCACATCCTTGATTTTGCACTTTCAGCAGCTCCAACACCAAAGCCAACAAGAAAATTTTTTTTCTCAATATTATATTTTTTTAATAAGCTATCGACATTTTTTTTATCGTTTTTTGAATAATTTAATTGAGATAATTTTTCAACTCTTTTTTTAATTCCTAATGGCTTTAATAAATCTAAAAATGTATAAACAACGTGCTGCCTATCATTATAATCAACTTTGTCAGTGTACAAATTTGACCTTATTCCATGAGAAAATCCAATTCTGCGCTTTCCTGTAAAAAATGCTATTATGGATGATATGTTGAGGTATTCTTCCATGTCTATTGCAAGATCATATTTTTTGAAATTAAGTGACATAAAAAGTTTTATAGAAATTGGATTTAATTTCAGAACTTTTACATCATTAATATATTTATTCTTATAATAGACTTCCTTGTTTCTTCCAGTCACTAAAATATCTATATTGCTTTTTTTATACTGCTTTCTTAACACTTCTATTGCTGGGAGTGTTAATATTGTTTCGCCTATGCCCCATAACTGGATAATCAATATTTTATTATATTTATGGATTTTTTTATATCTGAGAAGCTTGTTTATTGATAGAAATGAACATAATAAGGAACCAGCATATTTATCCAGAAATTTTATTAGATTAACGGATACCATTTACTTTCTTTTTAAAGCAACATTCCTGACTACTTCTTCAAGCTTTCTTTGGTTTTTCTTGACTATAGTGTATGTATAGAAAATAATGAATATTAAGAAGAGAAATCCAGCAATTATAAAAAGATCCAATGCCCTTGCTATATTCAATGTTTTAAGAACAGGGTCAAGCATCTGCGGGAATAAGGTTAAAACTACAAAAACCCCCCAAAAGACGAACCAAAAACTATATTCCTTTATTGTAAATTCCTTTCTTTTATGCTGCAGGAATGTATAATACATCATAAAGAATCCAAATAAAATGCCTATAATCTGAATGCCCAGTATATTTGCCATTTTTATCTTATGCGTTATTCACTATTTATTTATAAAATTAACTGAAAGAAGTGTTTATTGTCTTTTAATTAATTGCAAATGTCATATATAATTCATTCGAAGAAACGGGATACAATATTGTCCAATACCTTAAAGATTTTAGGCTCATTCCTTAAGAAGAAATAACTGGCCTTGTTAAATATCCTAAAGATTTTAGGCTCATTCCTTAAGAAGAAATAGACATCTTTATCTAATAAATTCATCCCTTCCTTAAAGAATGCATCTGTTTCGATTGCCAATATTTTGCCTTTGCCTAATTTAACTTCTTTCAATAGCCCTTTTTCAAGTAAATGTTTTTCAAGCTCGAATAGCAAAGTAAAAAAAGTAATATACTTATAAGAAACAGTAATTTCATCTTCATACTCTTTGCCTTTATTTATTATTATGCCCCTATATTCTCTCATATATCGGTAGGGTATTTTATGCATTTGTTCAATGTAGTGGATATAGGTGCAAGATGAAAAAGGAGCACCAAAAAAGACAATTTTTCCACGCAGATGATGCAATTTTCCAAAGATAGAATCTTTGTTAAATGTATCTTTGCCTATCTGTAACAAATAGTCCTTGTGTTTTCCCCATATTGCTGCTGAATGATTTGGATGTGATGTTCTACTGACGTCTGGTCGTTTTCTGAAATATTCTGTAAGAACACCCACTTCTGATTTAGTATTTTTTATATCATAAGGTTTTTTTTTCCAGAAACTATATGAAAATGCAGGCATTATTATTGTTCCCTGCGGTCCAACACTTTCTTTTAGAGCCTCAACCAAGGTTTGGAGAAGAGAATCATCATCAAAGATATATGGTTTTCCAAAAGAAGATACACTAGTATGGACAAAAATAGTGTCTCCTTTTCTGATACCACTTTTCCTTAACGCATTGAGAAAATTAGAATAATATATCTGTTTTCCATTAACTTTATACAGGGGTTTGTTTAATATTTTCTTTGACAATTTATTATTCCTAAGCTGTTCTTAGTATTTTATTTCTCTTTATTTAACTTATGATTTACTAATACTACGGTTTCACAAATTTCTTGCATTAAATTTATAAAATATCTGGAAATCATTAAAATATATAATAACAATGGTAATATCTTATTAAAATAATGATTAATTGAACAAAAGAGGACATATCTGAAATATGCAGTAAATGGCATTAAGCCAAGAAATTTCTATTATCTGTCTTTGCATACATTTAAGGATTTTCTGAATAAATGTTATCCTGCTTATCCGAATGAAGTGCATATCAAGGCAGCAATGAAATGGCTTAGCCTTGCCCAAAAACAAAACAATGACGGCGGTGTAAGCGCATTGTATTCATTGTTTGAAGGCTGGGCTTCCTCATACGTTGAAACTACGGGTTATATCATTCCTACGTTTTTTAATTATGCGGAGTTTTCAAAAGAACCTGCTTATAGAAAAGGAGCTATAGAAATGGCAGATTTTGAATTAAGAAATCAGCTTCAGTCAGGAGCATTTCCTGGCGGCGGAAAAAAAGATATGCCAATAGTGTTTAACACCGGGCAGGTTATTTTTGGGTTGTGCAGAGCATATCAAGAAACAAAAAAAGAAAAATACAGGAAAGCAGCAGAGAGAGCAGCAGATTGGTTGGTCTCTGTCATGGACAATGACGGCTGCTGGAGAAGACATCTGTACCAAAATCATGTACATACATACAATACAAGGGCAGCATGGTCTTTGCTATATTTTCATAAAATTAGTAAAAAGAACAAATACAAAATCGCTGCTGAAAAGAACATCAAATGGGCTTTGACCCAGCAATTAGAAAACGGCTGGTTTCAGAATAATGGATTTTATCCTGAGCAAGAACCGCTAGTACATACAATAGCATATTCTATCAGAGGAATTTTAGAAGCGGGACTTTACTTAAGGAAAAATGAGTATTTGGAAGCAGCAATCAAGGCAGCAACCAAGCTGCTAGACGCTCAAAGAAAGGGTGGCTCACTTCCAGGAAGCTTCAATGAAAGATGGAAAAGCAGTGTAGCATGGTCTTGTTTAACAGGCAATTCGCAGATGTCAATAATCTGGCAGAAGATATACCTAGAGACCAAAGATAAAAAATTTATAAATGCTGCAAAAAAAGTAATATATACATGAAAAAAGTGCAGAATCTTACTTCTTCCAATATTGGAATAAGAGGAGGGATTCAAGGAGCATTTCCGATTTATGGATGGTATGCACCCTTCTGTGTAATTAATTGGGCAACCAAATTCTTTGCAGACGCATTACTGCTTGAGTTGTATCCGGAGATTCATATAAAAATTGTTTAAAGCAATATCAAGAAGTCTATATGTTATTCAATTTCCACAGTAGAAGATCAAATACAATTTTTATCCCATCAAGAATTGTTGTGCCTTTATATTTATCTGAATAAATTGTCTCTATTGGAATCTCTTGGTAAGATAATTTATATTTGCCTATCTTGGCTATCATCTCACTTTCCATGCTATAATCGGATGCTTTCCACCTTAACTTTTTATAGGCTTTTGTGGTAAAAGCACGATATCCGCATTGGCTGTCTTTGATTTTTATGTCATACAAAAACTTTATTGTTTTGTTAATAAACCAGTTACCAAACTTTAATATCAAAGGCATATCTTTATTTGTTTTTCTGTATGCAAGCACGACATCACAATTTTTTATGTTTTCCAGAAATTTTGGAATTTCTTTTGGATTGTGCTGTGCGTCAGCATCTATGGCAATAATAATGTCTGCATTTTTTTTTACAGCATAATCGCAACCTGTTTTTAATGCAGCACCCTTTCCTAAGTTTACTAAATGTCTTAAGACAATAGCTTTGCTTTTTTTTGCAGATTCTTTTGTTTTATCTTTACTGCCATCATCAACAACTATAATATTATCAACATATTTTTTTGTTTCCTTAATTACTTTGTTAATGTGCTTCTCTTCGTTATATGCAGGTATTACAGCAAATATTTTCTTTTTCATGAGTAAAAAAGGTAAATTTAGAGCATTTAAAAATTATTGGGTATTATTAGAACTCTCTGATTCTGAGGTGTTTGTTTCATTTATTGACTCTTCAATTTCTGTTTCATTGGTTTCTGTCTTGACCTCAATTTCTTCTTCTTTTTGTTCTGGTTCTGGTACTGCTATTGTGTTCGTTTCTTTACCCTCCCAGTCAACTTTCCATACTATTATCCTGTCTCCAAAAACGCTGCTTTCATCACTGAATTTTTTGAAGTGCTTTAGCCCAACGCCATCCAACATAAACAACCGATTAAACATGGATACGCTCATTACTGGCTGAAATATCATAGATCTATAACTGCCTGTGCTTGTTTCCAATAAAACATCTAGATTAAGGTTGCTACTCTCTATTTTTGTTTTACTTACACCAGCTCGGTTTGATATAACTAACGCGTTAGGCGTCGATGCACTGTCTCCTACTCTGGCACCAGATCTTTTATCATAATAACCAATTATCACATAAGTGTCTGCGATATTATTCTCATCTATAAAAGATGATTCTAAGATTATATCTTGATTAT
>CAZTBE010000003.1:0-47198 GCA_964611745.1 uncultured Methanosarcinales archaeon
AGTTTTAAACAAGGGTGGTTAGAATTAAGAGAAAAGTTATACAAATAGCAAACAGTACGCAACTTATTTCCTTGCCTAGGAAATGGAGCCAGAAGTATAACATCCAGAAGGGTGATGAGCTGGAGGTTGAGGAACAGGGAAGTAAGATTTTCATTGGAACGGAAAAAACCCAAGAATCTGGAAGTATAGAGATTAATGTTACAGGATTGGATAGGACATCAATACTTTATTATGTTCTGTCCCTTTATAAAGCAGGATATGATGAAATAACAGTGAAATTTGATGAGCCTTTTACAACCCACTACAGGATTAATGAAAAAAAGAGTGTTGGATCTGTAATTCATGAGGTTGTTAATAGACTCTCTGGTTTTGAAATAATCCAGCAGAAAGAAAATTTCTGTGTACTTAAACAAATATCCGAACCTACGGCCAAGGAATTTGATGTAGCTTTAAGAAGGGTATTCTTACTTTTGATAGATGCAAGCAAAGATGTTCTTATGGCTGCAGAAAATAAAGATTTAGTATTAGCAGATACAATGGAAGAAAAACACAACACTATAATGACTTTTATAAGTTATTGTTTGAGAATATTAACTAAACAAGGATATAGTGACTATAGAAAAACAATTATTTTGTACCATATACTCTCAAATATAGATAAAATTGTAGATGTACTCAAATATGGTGCTAGAGATATAATCAAATTTAAATTTAATTTAAATAAAGAAAGTAAAAGCATTTTAGAAGGCATAAATAAATCAATGAATATGTATTATGAGTTTTTTTATAAATATAATTTAAAAAAAATTCAAGGATTATATGAAAATAGGGATAAAATATCAAAAAACATAAGAAAATTAACAAAGAAAGCTACACCCATGGAAATACTGTATTTAACTAACATGAGTTCTATTTTAGAATTGATAACAGATATTTCAGAAGCAAGAGTTGGATTGGAGTATCAAAAATAAAGAAATATATTGATTAGTTTTAAGAACCATTAGTCATTGGTCTAGAAGCATACATAAGACGGGCAGTTTCACGTTCTAATGGCTGTACCACAAGATTGCCCCTTTGGTATACGGATTCCAAATTTAATGTATGAAGTGGAGCCTTTACATTAGGCATATTTCCGTGAGCTGCTACTAGTGGAAGAAGATCGTAAGGTGAAAATGTAGCAATGAAAGAGAGCATTGAATTTCCAGAATATATCAAACTTACCCTGGATACATTTTCTGTACTAATAGTTGATCCTGTGTTTACATATTGAGGAACTCCGAGTCTTATTTCAAGTAATCTTTGCAATATTTCCCTATTTCCCAATTGCTCTTGTGGACTTAATCCTACAGAATCTGTTTCATCCAACAACACACTTAGGATTCCATAACTTCTCTGAGTTGTGGAAATGCTTCTTCTTGAAGCATTCGTTAAAACATCTGAGTCAATAGGTCCAAATCTTTCCTTGTATCTTTCAAAATCCATTTCATTGAATATTAATTCTGGTTTTTCTCCATTATCCGATCTGCCTTCCAATTCATCAGGTTCCATTCCAAATAAATCATTTACTTGGTCCCTTACATATTGTTGATGGAAGTCTTCTTCATTTCTTAATTCATGATATTTTTCTTCTCTTTTAAATAAATCAATTGCTCTATCTACTAAATGGTCAATTGTTGTTACAGAGCTTGAATTATTAAATAAATATCTAAATTGCTGGGGATTTCTTCCGTACATGTCAATTTGAGCAGGTAATGTATCTAATTGTTCTGCAATAAATAATGCGTATTCTTGTGTGACTTTGTGCCTACCAACAATACGTTGTCTTGCCTCTTCCTCTGAGCAATATAAACCTATAGGAATCACTGGATTCTGAACATTAAATTCCTGAAAATGGTTTTTTAATGCAACCAATCCAGTAATATGCAGATTGATTAACTGGTGTACTTTTTCTTCACCTAATGCGGCTAAGAAGGTTTTAGGAAAACCATACTTTACACCACCACGACTATACTCTATCGGAATTTCACCTTGTTCCTTTAAGTGATCCCATTTTTGATCTGTAGGAACTAACTTATAATCTAGTCCATCTATTTCTGTATCTCGTGCTGGTCTTAATTTAAAATTTATTGTTGGATGAATCGGAATTTCCTCTACTGCCATCCTTTCAATTAATCTTTCACTAAGGATTGTTTTTCCTGCAGCTATATGCCCTCCAATAGCTAATACGTAAACAGGATTGGGATCCCTAAACATAGATAATCCAAATCCCCGTAATATTGAACTTAGGCTCATTTTGTCTTTTTCCAGTTATTACCTTTAATAAATTATTGCCCCTTTTTGTTACAGAATTTTTACAATAAAGTAATTTATGTACTAAAATAAATATTTAAAATCCATATTGAACAACTAATTCTTATCTAGGTCTATACAATTTTTGAAATTATTGACTCTACTTTACCTTTTAGTAGGCAAATTACCTATTTAAATTTATCGCTTTTCAGTAAAAAATTTGATTATTTTATATAAATTATATAATCAGTAAAGAAATAAAAATAGCTTATTTTTTCTTTTCTTTTGCTTTTGGCTCTTCTTTCTTAGTTTCAGGTGCAGCTTCTTTCGCTCCTTCTGCTGGCTTTGCTCCTTCTGCTGCTCCTTCTGCTGGTGCTTCTCCTGGTGCTTCTGCTCCTGGAGCTGCTTCGCCTTCTATTGGCAGTAATTCCTTAATCATAGCATCTGGAATATTAGCTTCTGATAATTTAGCCTTAATTTCCCCTCTTTCTTTTCCAGCCATTGATTCAATAATCTCTTTAGCAGTTTTTTCAAACTCGGCACGCCTCTGCTCCATTTCTTCAGCAAGCTTTTTCTTTGCTTCCTCTAATTTTGCTTTTTCTTCTGCAGTAAGCTCTGTTTTTTCTTCTTTTATTTCCTTATCAAACTTCCCTTCATTTACTTCTTTGATAGCTTCTACTGCTGGTTTTCCTTCCACTAAAATACCCATTGAGTTGCAGGTTCCAATTATCTCCTTAACCTTAGCTTTTAAATCATTGCCCAATAGGTTGTCTTCTTTCATCTTTGCAATCTTGATTATCTGTTCGATAAGAACATCTGCAACCTTGTCTGTTTTGGGGTTTCCAGAACCTTTCTCTATGCCGGCTTCTTTTAATATTAATGAAGAAGCCGGAGGAGTTCCTATAGAAATCTCAAATTTTTTTGTATCAACATCTACTATTACTTTAACAGGAACCTGCATACCATTGAACATAGAAGTTTTTTTATTTATATCTGCAACTACCTGGCCTATATTCACGCCTAATGGTCCCAATGCAGGGCCAAGCGGAGGTGCTGCTGTTGCCTTGCCTCCTGGTACTAAAGATTCAACGGTTTGTGATGGCATTTTGTTATATTATAATCATTAATTTCTTTTATATTCAGAAACTGAATCTAATTTATAAATCTTACTCCTTATCCTCTTCTTCTGTTTCTCTTCTTATTACCTTAACAGAATCAATCTTAACTGTGATTGGTATTGGAACAGCTGCTTCTAGTAACTCGACAACAACGTCTTCTTTCTGTTTGTCTATTCTTGTTATTTTTGCATGTTCGCGTTTAAAAGGTCCGGAAATTATCTCAACAATATCATTCTTCTGTATATTTACCTCGTGCTTTACCTGCTCCAGCATATGTTCTATCTCTTTATATTCAACTGTTTTAGGCAGAATGCCGCGGGCATAAGGTACGTTAAAAGCGGCTTGCTCTGCATCAGTCTTGTTTCCGGCCTCTAAGAATATATAACCGCGCATGCCGTGCGGCCTTATGACTGCATAAACCTCGAGCTTTTTCCTCTGAGCATTCGCTACAATAAAATCCATAACCTGGTCTTCCCTGTTAGCAGTTACTCTCAGGCCATATATCGCTGATTGTGCTTGTTCCATCTTAAAAGAGTCAGTATACCTATTGAAAATTAGTCATCATTTAAAAGCTTTAGGGTGAATATTTAGTAAAATTATGTGTCCTACGGGAAAATCAGTTGTTTTGCCATTGTAATTACAAAGCCTATAAGGCCTATTAATGCCATCCCTAAGCCAGCGACTTTAACTATTGTTTTGAACTCTATACTGTTTGGCTTTCTTGTTACCTTTAAAA
This sequence comes from uncultured Methanosarcinales archaeon, assembly GCA_964611745.1. GTDB lineage: Archaea > Nanobdellota > Nanobdellia > Woesearchaeales > GW2011-AR4 > JACPJP01. The sequence goes on from CAZTBE010000003.1 coordinate 4,144, forward strand.
CTCTTATAGATTCATTAACAAAACTTCTAAATTTTATCCAATAAGAACTTAGATCCATTTTTAATCAAGAAATTCTATACCCAGCTCTGTTTCTATCTCTTGTTTTCTCTTATTTGTTGTTTCGATGCCAGAACCCATGATTTGCGAGCTTTTAACCCCTGTTACAATAAGCATGGTCCTTATGGTTTTTTCCAGATCCTTGCTTATCTGGGCTCCCCAAATTATTCTTGCATCATCATCAAGTTTTTCTGATATGGTCTCGACAACTTTTCTGGCCTCATCCAAGGTCATATCTTCTCCGCCAATGACATTAATCAAGGCTCCGTTTGCACCTGAAACATCAGCATCCAGCAATGGGTTATTGATGGCTTTTTCAACTGCCTCTACAGCCCTATTTTCTGTGTCGCTTTCACCTACACCAATCAAAGCTACTCCGCCACCTTTCATGACGGCCCTTATATCAGCAAAATCTAAATTTACCAAACCGGTTTTAGTTACAAGCTCTGCAATACCTTTGACTGCATTTGTCAAAATTTCGTCTGCTACTTTAAAGGCAGTATGCAACGGCAGTTCCGGGGCAAGTTCCAATAATTTTTCATTTGGGATGACTATTAATGTATCAACTATCTGCTCCATCTTTTCAAGACCTATAACTGCATTCTCATAACGCCTCTGGCCTTCCATTGAGAATGGCAGTGTTACAATTCCTACTGTTAAAGCACCCACTTTTTTTGCGATTTCTGCAATTATTGGTGCTGAGCCGGTGCCTGTGCCTCCGCCTAGACCGCAGGTGATGAATACCATATCTGAGCCATACAATGCTTTTTTAATCTCTGGTTCTGACTCTCTTGCTGCTTCTTGCCCTATTCTTGGGTCAGAACCAGCACCTATGCCCTTTGTCAGTTCCCTTCCAAGCAAAATTTTTCTACTAGCAGTTGTATAAAGCAAATCCTGAGCATCTGTGTTAACAGCTATTGTCTCTGTTCCAACAATGCCTACTTCAGACATTCTTTGGATTGTATTGTTGCCTCCGCCGCCTGTACCTACAACCTTTATTGCTGCACGTTGTTTGGCTAAAAGTTGTTCAAGCTCAGCATCAATATTTAAATTAGGATTTGGTTGGGAAATTGATGGAGTTGGTTCAACAGATGGGTCTGGCTGAGAAAATTCTGGCTGTGCATTGCTTATCTCTGGTTCCAAATTAACCCCTCCTTAATAATAATTTTAATTAATGACTCCTACTTATATTTAAACTATTTGTTTTTTTCATTATTATTGACGGTAAATTCAACTTTTTTTATGTTTGGAATAAGTTCAGTTATTTTTTCGATTAATTTTTCTTTAACTTCTCCTGGTATATCTTTTTTTAAGCTTACTTTTGCATTGCCAACGGAGTTGGTATCCCCTTGTGGGATACCGGACTTTGTCCCAGTATCATTGGTTATTTCTGCCTCAAAATCTTTTGTGCCTAAGCTTAATTTCAAGTAGCCAGATAGTTTTTCCTTGTCATCTGTTATCTTTTTATTGATTTTTATTTTATATGACAGTTCTTTTCCAGCTAATGGGTGGTTAAAGTCCACTAAAGTTCTACCGCCGCTAACTGTTTTTATTGTTCCTACCACACCATCAATGTTAAGCTGCATGCCCGGCATTGGTTGTATATTCTGCTGCTTGAATTTAGCTGTCGGTACAAGCTGTATGAGTTTTGCGTTCTTGTTTCCAAAAGCATCTTCCGGCTTTAACTCAATATCATATTCTTTCCCTGTTTCTTTTCCTTCTAAGTTCTTATCAATGCCTTTTAATAGCTGCTCTTCTCCAACGCAAATGATAACCGGCTCATAACCTGCATGACTTTCTAAATTATTTTCTTTTGCAACCTTTTCATCAGTTGTATCAAATACTAAATTCTCTTCTTTAAGCTTTCCTGTATATTCTATTTCGATAAAGTCTTTTTTTGAAATTTTTTCCATTTTTCAATGTTATTAGAAATAATCTTTTGTAATCAATATTCGTTTATAAGTTTTTTGCTATTTTACTTCGCTGCTTCCATTATCTCTTCTACAACCTCACCTATACTCAGATTTGTTGTATCAATCATCAGATGGTATAAGTTCTTATCCCGGTAATCAACATTGTAAAGTTCTTTGTATCTTTTTCTTTCGCTTTGCTCTCTTTGCTTTACCTTTTTAATTAATCCCTTAATGTTTTTGCTTTTTTCCTCTTTTCTTTTTTCCTTTAATATCCTCTCTGCCCTGATATTATCATTGCAGTCCAAAAAAACCTTTAAGTCTGCGTAATGAATAAAATATGCTGTAAGCCTTCCATCAATGACAAAATTATCTTCTTCCCTCAGCTCTATGTTTTTTTTGTCCAATGCTGTATCTATTGACTTGTCTTTTTCCGCTAACTTGCTTAATCTGTTCAGGGAAATTTTTCTTTCTTTTGCAATCTGCCTCATCATATTGCCAATAGAATAATGCTTAAGATTAAGTTTTTTTGCCAATTGCTTTGCAACAGTGCTTTTTCCAGAGCCTGCTTTTCCGGATATTGTTATTATCATGTTTATTTATTTGAAATTTGCTTACTTATAAATTTTGCCAATATAGAAACCTTTTTAAAAAAAATAAGAACAGCTATTATAATGAAAAATAATATTATTGACAAGCTGTCAGTATTCCTTCTCAAGGATGGTTTTACAGTAAAGACACTTACAAGAACATGTTTTGATTTGCTTGCACGAAAGCAGGATAAGATACTTCTGATAAAAGTTCTCGAAGATGCCAATGCAGTGACAAAGGAGTATACAGGTGCAATGGACACTATCTCCTCCTATATAGGAGCTGTACCAATTATAATTGCAGAAAAAGCCGGAAACAAGCTGGAGGGCAATGTTCTTTATACTAGGTTTGATTTGTACACGCTGAACTTTACTACTTTTGTTAATTCTATCAGAAACAAGTTTCCGTTTGTGAAAAGAACCCAGGCGGGTTTTACGGCATCAATAGAAGGCAACAAGCTCAGGAAGAGAAGAGAAGAGATGGGTTTCTCGCTTAATTATTTGTCAAAGAAAGTAGGGGTAACAAGCAGGATGATAGACAGGTATGAAAAAGGCGATTCTGAAATAACATTAAACAAGGCTATGAAAATCTATGATATTTTTGGCCATCAGGTTTTTAAAAAAATGGATATTTTTTCCGGGAACAATAAGATAGAAAGCAAGTATAAGTCTGATTTTTCAAAAAAATACATTGATCTGGGTTTTGAAGCCTCTGACACAAAGAAGAGTCCTTTTGATATAATCGCAAAAAAGGACAATGAGCTTATACTTACAAGAATAGGGGATAAGGAAAAGCCTGATTTTCCTTCCCTATCAAAGTTATTAGACGCAGATAACCTGGTTATTTTCAAAAAGAAAAAGCCAAAGGACGTTCCTGCTGTAACAAAAGAAGAGTTTCTTGAGTTTGAGAAAGCTAACCAGCTGATAAAGTTTTTGAAAGAGTTTTGATGATTTTCTCTTTATATACAAACGGTTTAAACACTTAATTTTATTTTTAAACATTAAACAAAAATATTTTATGGTCCTCTATAAGAATAATATTATGATAAAACTAAATAAATTTGAAAAAAGATTTGTAATTGTGGATTTGTTTTCTACAGGAACAATTTATGGAGGATTATTTATATTATTGAAGCATAAATTAAATCTATTCAACTTAATAATAGCAATTATACTGATGTGGTATTATTATTTTAGATTAAGAAAAAGGATATGGAGAACTTTGGAAGAGAAAGAGCATGCAGAAAAGTTTAATCTGCCTGATAATTTTGAAAAGCAAGTGAGCATATTTGATTATCTAAAAACACAAAAAGACATTAAGGATGAAACACCAAATCTAAAATAAAAAGAAAGCGAGATCTAAAAGATATTACTCACTTAATATGCCTGTCAAATTTTCTGAAATACTCTGCTTTTTCTACATGACCCGGTATATGTGAAAATCCAAGGGTAGCTCCTTCGTCATGCAGATTTATTTTTTCATTATACGGCTGATTTAATGCGTAATAAGCTACCAGCTGAAATTCCGGATTTGGCTCATTTTCTATTTCTTCCAATTCATAAACAATCTCAACCTTTTTTTCTTTTTTATCGTATTGCAAGAAAACATTAGTTGTTCCTGTTTGCGGATTGTAATATGTGATATATAATTTAGTCTTGGCTTTTTCCAGCTCACTAGTGAACTGATCTGGATTTGAAACTATGGCAGTACCAAATTTAGATGCCCCTATAGACTGCACGCCAATAATTTTTGATGCTGCATTCTCAAAGCAATCTCTTGCGCTTTTTTCATTCAATAGTATCTTAAGATTGATTTCATTAGGTTTTTTTACTATCTTTAATTTCAGGTTTTTGTATTTTTTATTAAATTCATTCATCAAAGAATTGAATTTTTTTTTGTAAATATCTACATCCTGATGGGATTCAGCATAATACCTGTCAATTTCCTTTCCTATTCTTAACATCTGCAATAAGTCTTTTCTGAAAGTATTGACTGCTTTTTTGCCAATAGAACCTAGTAGTGTGTTGTTCATAAACTTGAATGTTTCATAGAATGTATTTAAATTTGTCGATTGAAATACAATATGATAGTACAAACAATAAAACATTATCCAATAAAAATTAAACACTTAAAAATGGAATGATCAAAAAAATCTATTCAAACCTTCCTGCTTACTATTTTTAACTTTCTTTTCATTGTCAATAGAGCTGATACCAGATTTCGCTTGAGCATTTTCAAATACGGGCTCTCCGTAAACTCCATCATAACCAGGTTTTATCTTTATTTTTCCTTCTCTTGCTGCAATGATTGCATCTGCAATCTTTTCATCAGTTGCTTTGATTAAATCCTCTTTTTTAGTTTCCAGAAGAATCTCAAGTTCTGAATTGAAATTATTAATCAGATTATTATACTCCTGCCATATTTTTTTTGAAGCAACACCTGAGTTTAGTAATGATGATAATATTTCTGATAAAGGGATTAAAGATTTAAATGGAATTGCATCTTTGGGCTTGTAACCTTCATCGCGGTCTGCTAGCTGTTCTACACGCTGCAATACTCCTACAGTCAACGGCCTTTTGCATTGAGGGCAGATATTCCTGTTTTTCAAAGATTCTTTTGGCTCTAAACAAACATTACAAGCCCTATGTCCATCCAAATGGTATTTTCCATAGTTGGGATCTACTTCAATAGTCATATCTATGTTTTTATTTTTCAAAGAATTTATTATTTCATCATAATTTAAGTTACAGTTAAAGACTGTTGCTTCTCTTCCAATGCGCCATGGCCAGTAAGAATGCAGGTCTGAAAAACTGACAATAGAAAAATCATCCAATTGCGACAAGCGCCAATTCATTGCAGGGTCGCTGGAAAGACCGGTTTCTATTGCATGGATATGCTTTGTCTGGTCCTTAAAACATTCTTTTATTGAATTGAATCCTGAATTTGAGCCAAACAAGCTAAACCATGGTGTCCAGATATGCGCGGGGATTATTTCAATATCCTTGTCAATATTTTTCATCAGTTCCACAAATTCCACACAAGGAATTCCAAAAATTGGCCTGCCATCATAATCTAACCTGCCTTTTTTCAGTAATTGCGCGCTGATTTGCTCGACAATATCGAAGTTTTTTGCCAGAATGATGTTATGGACTCTTCTCCCCTTATTGTCCTGAGTGTATATCAATGAGATTTCAGTCTGCAATAAAAAATTAAAATTTGTTTTCGTTTTTAAAATTCCTGAAGCATCTTCAATCAGCTCATTTTTTAATTCTTTTATCCATTCAGGATGCGTAAAGTCTCCTGTACCTAAAAGATTTAACCCTTTGATTTTAGCATATTTTTCCAGGTTGGCAATATTAAGAGTATTAGAAGTAGCTCTGCTGAATCTTGAATGTATGTGTAGATCTGCAGTAATTTTCATAGGATTTTTGTGTTTTTATTAAGTTTTTAATTTTTTCTAAAACTAAACATTTAAATAAAATAAAACAAAGAAATACCCTATGCTTAATATTTGGATTTATTCATTGGTTAGTGTATTAATTATTAGCTTAATCTCTTTTGTAGGCATACTAACATTTTCGATAAAGATGGATAAGCTGAAAAAGATTTTATTGTATATGGTAAGCTTCTCTGCCGGAGCTTTGTTTGGAGATGCCTTTATTCATCTGCTTCCAGGAGTCATTAAAGAAAACGGTTTTGGTTTAGAGATTTCTTTTTATCTGCTGTTTGGAATTGCGTTTTCATTTATTGTTGAAAAATTTATCCATTGGCGGCACTGTCATATTCCCACTTCAAAAGAGCATGTACATCCATTTGCCATGATGAATCTTTTTGGAGATGGTGTGCATAATTTTATTGACGGAGTAATAATCGGAGCAAGTTATTTAGTAAGCATACCCGTAGGCATTGCAACAACAATAGCTGTTATCCTGCACGAGCTGCCCCAGGAAATAGGGGATTTTGGGGTATTGCTGCACGGCGGTTTTTCAAAAGGCAGGGCATTATTTTTCAATTTCATAACTGCATTGGCTGCAGTTTTTGGAGCGATTGTTTCTTTATTGATAAGCTCATATGTAGAGAATATTACCATTTTCTTAATACCTTTTGCAGCCGGAACATTCATTTACATAGCAGGCTCTGATTTGATACCGGAGCTGCATAAAGAAGTTGAGGCCAAAAAATCCTTGTTGCAGTTTGTTGCCATAGTTCTTGGAGTATTGGTGATGTTATTTTTGCTGGTATTGGAGTAAATTCTCGTCGGAAAAACGAAACCTTTAAATAGAAGGTGGATTGAGAGATTTAAAATATAAGGCGGGTGGTCGTCTAATAATTAAAAAATATTGGAGGTAGCGAAAATTAAAAATTTCCAACCTCCTCAAAAAACTCGGAGGGATAATAAATGGCACAAAGAGTAGCAAAAGTTGGAGTAAAAAGAGAAAAAGGTTACCTTTATTTCTTGGATAAGAAAGGCAACGTTTCTAGGGCTAAGATGGCTCGAGGCAAGAAAAAAGGAAAAGCCAAGATACAGCTAGTCGCTAAGGTAGGAGTTAAGAAAAAAGCAGGATACCTCTACTTTATTGACAAGAAAGGCGATGTCTCAATGGCAAAGATGGTCAGAGGCGGAAGAAAAAAGAAAAGAAGATAATTCTTTTATTTTTTTTGTTTTTAAATTAAAAATAGTAATATTAAGAGAATAGGCAGATTGATTTAAATTTTTAAATAAGTTCCAACTTCATAGAAAGCAACATGTGGGGTTGTTTGTTGAGTTATGAAATCTCGGAGAATTTCAGGAACTTTATTCCACAGATTTGTGAGTTTATCACGAACAGGGCTTTTTTTTTCATATTGTAACATTTCTTCTTCTGTTTGAACAATTCCCCCCAACGTATTATCAGGACTGCCAACAAATTTATAATCCGGTGGTTGAAGTCCATTTATCAAATAAGAATTTCCACTTTCATCAAAATCAAAACTTGTTTGATAACATACACCATCTCTTAAAGCCTTTTCCGTTGATTGTAGTGCTTTTGCACGCTCTTCCAGTGTAAGTAATCCACCTTTTCCAATCATTAGATATGACATTTTTATCAAAAATTAATATTTCAGTTGAAATTTAAAAACTTTTCGTATAATTAAATGCCCCTTCCCAAATAAAGAATCCAGCCGAAACATATATAAACAAAATTCTCATTCTTAATATTCTTAAATGCCCTCGTAGCTTAGCAGGTAGAGCATATGGCTGTTATCCTTTGCTGAAACCATAAGGTCACCAGTTCGAGTCTGGTCGAGGGCGTTTTTTTCACGGGCCTGTAGTTCAGTCTGGTTAGAATGATCGACTGATATCTTTAGTGGAAATCGATTGGTCCTCAGTTCAAATCTGAGCAGGCCCATCTTTCTAATCTTATTGTATGAGTAGGCGAGGTGAAATTTAGTGGCAGTCAAATTTCGCCGAGCACTATTTTATGCCGAAGGCAGAATTGAAAAATAGATTCATTTAATTTGCAAATTTATTGACAAATCTTTTTCACTACCCAAAAAGTTTAAATATAAGTTGTTATTTTATAATAATTACATTTAGTAAAGGGATAAAGGGGAGTTTGATGATAAAAAAAGAAATCTTAATTGTGTTGATGATTATTTCTATATTTATGATTAGTGCATGTGATATCTACAATACACTCTATGTAAAACAAGCTGGAGAAGAAGTAGGAGAAGTTCCTGGAGAAGATATAATAAGTGATACGGATATTGACGTTGAAGAAGTTGAAATAGATATTGAAGATATATTTGAAGAAGAGATAGAAGATGTAACAGGAGCAATCGTAGAGGAAATTGAGGTTAAAGGAGAAGTAGAGGAAGAAGCAGTAGAAGTTCCTGAAGAAGATATAATAGTAGAAGAAGAGATTATAGTTGAGGTTGAAGAGGAAGAAAAAAGAATTTCTGAAGATGCAACTGTCTTAATTGTTGAAGAGACAGACCCTATAAGCCTGGTTCCTACAGCAGAAGATCCGGATAAAGATACATTAGTTTTCACATTTACAAGCCCAATAGATGATAACGGCGAATGGCAGACAACTTATGGGGATGCTGGAGAATATACAATTACTGTAACTGCAAGTGATGGAGAGCTAACAGCAAACAAAGAAGTTTTAATAATAGTCAACAGAAAAGAAGAAGCGCCTGTTCTTAGCAGCTTTATGCCTAAAGATGAAGCTATACAAATTGATGAAACAGGTTCACTAGCATTTGAGGTTGACGCTTCTGATTTGAATGATGATGTATTAACATATTCCTGGAAATTAGATGGCGTAACAATAGGAGATGGGAATTCCATAGAATACCAATCAACATATGAAGATTCTGGATCTCATACTGTAAAAGTTATTGTATCTGATGGTATATTTGACGCAGATAATATTTGGTCAGTTACTGTCAATAATGTAAATAGAGAACCTGTACTTAATGATGTGGGAGATATAGAGGCAAGAGAAACCGACACTATTGTTATTGAACTGGAAGCCTGGGATGATGATGGAGATGAGATGAGCTTTGCAATTGATGATGGAAAATTTGTACAGGATGAAAATATGTTTACATGGGAAACAACATATGATGATGCTGGAGAGCATTTGGTTACAGTATCAGTCTCTGATGGAACAGATACAGTAAGCCAAGAAGTTGCAATAACAATAGAAAATGTCAACAGAGCACCAATCATACTTGATATAATCCAGAAGTAATTTTCCTTCACGAAAAAATCGTTTCGTGATTTTTGTGTCCCGAAAAATTCAAAGAATTTTTCTAGGATTTTAAAATGAAAAATGAAGAGAATAATAATATTATCCTTAATATTATTTATCAGCTTTGTTTATTCGGCTAGTTCTTTGAAAACTTTTGATATTGAGGAAACAGAAAAGCTTAGTTTAGGGCTTGAAACAGAAGATGCTGATGTTGATGCGCTCACCTACACTTTCACAGAACCTTTGGATGAAAATGGTGAATGGCAGACTACTTATGGAGATGCTGGGGAGTATGAATCTATAATAACCGTAAGTGATGGTGTAAATGAAGCAAGCGAGGAAATTCTGATAACAGTCAACAGAAAAGAAGCAGAACCGGTTATAGACAATTTTTTGCCAAAAGAAGATTTTTTGACTATTGATGAAGGCAGCAGCATAAAATTTAAGGTTGAGGCTTCTGATTTGAATGATGATGTCTTGAAATATGAATGGAAAGTGAATGATGAAGTTGTCTCTGAAAATGAAGAATTTGTTTTTGAAACTAGTTACCAGGATGCTGGGGAATATAAAATAAATATTGTTATTAATGATGGTGTTTCTGATGTAAGCAGAGAATGGAACGTGAATGTTGGTGACATCAATTTTAATGATATACTAGAGCAGATTAATGATATAACCATCCTGGAAACTGAAAAGGCCAGCCTGGAAATACCTGACTTTGGAAGATATGGATTGTCATACAGCATATCAGACCCCATAGGAAATGACAATGTATGGGAAACAGGCTATGATGATGCTGGAAATTATATAGTGATGGTGTTAGTGGAGGGCAAAGGTTTTGAAGGAGAAAAAGAAGTCAATGTTATGGTAAAAAATAAAGACAGGGCTCCAAAAATGGTTGGCCTGAATAATGCAAAGATGAAAGAGAACGAGCAGTTTAGTATAGCGATAGAGGTTGTTGATCCTGATAATGACAATATAATCTTTTCTGTTGAAAATATCCCTCAAAATGCAAAATTGGAGGAAAACATATTCACATTTACACCAGGCTATGATTTTGTGCAGAAAAATAATATTTTTGATTATGTATTGGACAAGTTTAAAATATTGAGTAGAAGTGTAAATGTAGGTTTCGTAGCCCAAAGCAATGAGTTAATTGACAAGAAAAATATAAAGATAACTGTAAAAGATGCTAACAGGCCTTTTGTTCTTGAGGGAATAGATGATATGGAAATAAATGAAGGTGAACAGATTGTAATTGATCCAAGATATAATGACCCTGATAATGACAGGGTTTCTTTCTCATATTCCGGGTTTATGAACCGCAATAAAAAGAAGCTTGATTTTGATGATGCTGGCGAGTATGTTGTCAAAGTTGTTGCTACTGATGGATATTTTACACAAACTAAGCTTATCACTGTCAAGGTCAATGATGTAAACAGGAAACTTTCGTTTAATAAGATAGAAAATTTAGAAGTTTCAGAAGACGATGAAGTAAGGATTGAGCTAAGCGCTTCAGACTCTGACAATGATGCAGTTGGTTTTTCTGCTGAAAATCTTCCTAATGGAGCTAAACTTAAAGGCAATTTTTTTGTATGGAAACCGGGCTTAATTGTTAACGGAACCAAAAAAGAATTTTCAGTTGATTTTACTGCTTCTGATGGAACTGATGAAGTTAAACAGAAAGTCAAAATTACCGTCTTAAATGTAAACCAGGCTCCAAAAATAATTGATTATAGTGGTAATCTGATTGTTTTGAAAGACGAGCCTGTACTTTTTGAAATAAATGCAGTTGATGCAGACGGCGATAAATTAAGTTACTCATGGAATTTTGGATTTTTCAGCAAGTTTGAAGGTGAAAATAAACATCAAAGAATATTTACAACAACCGGAAGCAAGGAAGTTGAAGTTGTTGTTTCGGATGGGTTGGAAAGTGTTTCTAAAGTTTGGAATGTTGAGGTTGTTTAAAACAACAAATTTAAATTAACCATAATTATTCTCTTTCTTAATGCCTGTAAAAAAAATTACTTCTGAGACTGGGAATGGTGCTTTGGATTTAGCTATGGATACTATAAAGATAGGCAAGCAGGCATTAGTTTTTGCTAACACCAAGAGAAGTGCGGAAAAAACAGCAGAAGACATTGCCAAAAAGGTTAAGAGTGAGAATAAAAATCTGATTGAGTTAAGCGAGAAGGTGTTGAAGGCTTTATCCAGTCCTACAAAACAATGCCAGCGTCTGGCTTTATGCATAAAAAGAGGCATAGCATTTCATCATGCTGGTTTGGTTGCTAAGCAAAGAGAGCTGATAGAAGATAATTTTAGGAATGGTTCAATAAAAATAATTTGCTCTACGCCAACGCTTGCTTATGGCCTTGATCTGCCTGCTTTTAGAGCGATCCTTAAGGATTTAAGAAGATATGGCCCCAGAGGCATGGCTTATATTCCTGTTTTGGAATATTTACAGATGGCTGGCAGGGCTGGAAGACCTAAATTTGATAAAACCGGAGAAGCGATTGCTGTTGCTATAAGCGAGAAGGATAAAGGTAAATTATATGAAAAATATGTTTTAGGACAGCCAGAGGATATTTATTCTAAATTAGCTGTTGAGCCTGTTTTGCGTACATATCTATTGAGTTTGATAGCTGCAAATTTTGTAAATTCAAAGAAAAAAATAATTGATTTCTTTGGAAAGACTTTCTGGGCCCACCAGTTTGTTGATATGGATAAATTAGTTTTGATTATAGACAAGATGCTTGATTTACTTTCTGAATGGGAATTTATTCAAAGGAAAAAAGAGGATTTTACTTCTGCAGATAAAATTGATAATGATGAAAATATAAAAGCAACTTTGATGGGAAAAAGGGTTGCTGAACTGTACATAGACCCTTTAACTGCCTATTTTTTTATTACCTGCTTAAGGAATGCTTCTGATAAAAGAGTAAAAGAATTATCATTTTTACAGATGATATGCCATACACTGGAAATAAGGCCTTTGTTAAGGGTTGGAGTAAAAGAGCAGGAGAAGATAGAGGAAGAGCTGGTTAAATATTATAATTTATTATTAGAGAAAGAGCCTTCTTTATACGAGCCTGAATATGAGGATTATGTTAACAGTTTCAAAACTGCTTTAATGCTGAATGAATGGATTAATGAGAAAACAGAGGAATATTTATTGGAAAATTATAATGCAAGGCCTGGTGAATTAAGAAGCAAGATGAATATTGCTGACTGGCTTTTGTATGCAAGCGAAGAAATAAGCAGGATACTGCACTACCAGCAATTAAATAAAGAAATCGTGAAATTAAGGTTAAGATTAAAACATGGCATAAGAGAAGAGTTACTGCCATTGATAAAAATAAAGGGTGTTGGAAGAATAAGAGCCAGGAAGTTATTTTATAACAGGATTAAAGATATTGGAGATGTTAAAAGAGCTGATATGACTAAATTAGCTCAGATTTTAGGGCAAAATGTCGCTTTAAATGTAAAAAAGCAGGTTGGTCAGGAAATAAAAGAGGTTCCTGCTGGTAAAAGAAAAGGGCAAATTAGCTTGTTGAGGGATTATTAATTGTTACTACTTGAATATAATGAAAAAATAGAAAGATTTATATAGTAGTTTTATTGTTGTTTATATACTTTAAAAATGGAAAAATCAATAATTTACAGACCGCAAGAAAGAATGGATGATTTTTCTCAGCAAGCGCTTTCTATAGCAGACGAGGTTTTACTTAAATATGATCCAATCAAAGCAATGTCTATAATGAATTATGATGCTTTGAAGAATGGAGTTGTTGATAGTATTGAACGAAGGATACTGGGCAAGAATGATAATGATACAAGTGTACCATTAAATCCAGCTATGGATATTTTTGACAGGATGATGTACTCAGCAGCTCTTGAATATGCTCGTGAGCAGGGCCTGAATGGTGTTATAAATAGGGCAGCTGAATCCTTAGGGTATGATAGGTCACATTTCTCAAGAAAAGCGAAGCAGCTGGGAGTTGATACAGAAGTATTCAAATTCCGGGAAAAACTCATAGGCAGAATTCTTGGAGAACAAGCAAATAATTATAAGACATCACTACCGGCTGGAGAATTTGATAAGTTACAGAGTTTAATCCCGGATATAGGCGAAGAACTTTCTGACAAGCTCAATCAACTTAGGATGTATGAGTTTTATGTAAATAGGACATCTTTTGTCTATAAAATAGCAGAAGATGTACTAAAAGAAAGATATGATGAAGTCAAGGGAACAAAAGAAGCGTATAGAAATTTGCAAGATGAATTTAAACAACGCTATTTACGAAAGCTCTTAGAAGAAGCAGTTAGTTTACAGGACTTGGCCCAGACTGCCAGAGTATCACAAAGAACTGTTAGCAGGGCTGTAGGCCCAGGAATAGCGTAGGACAAAAATATCACATTCTACCTTCTAAAAAAAGATATATTTAAATTCTCATTTATCTTATTAGTACCAGCTAAGAAAAAAATATCACATAAAACATATAGTATATTTAATGAAAAATGAACACAACTTACCAAGCAGCTGCAAGTACTATAGGATTCAAACTGGGAGCTTCAGGACCTAAAGCAGAATTAGCTGGCAATCCAAATATTATACAAACAAAACAAGAATATTCCAGATCTCCTTTAGCTGCAAATTTATCAAAAGCAGGTATGCTGCAGAGAGCATCTGATTACATGAGGAGATCATTGCATCCTGAAGAAAACAAGGATGAGCCATTGCAAAAAGATCCAGAAACTCTGAATCCATTTTCAGCAGAGAATAAGAGAAATATAGAATCACTATTCCATCAAACATATGATGCAATAAAAAGCTTTAGAACAAATAGTTCTGGTAATAAGTATAATCCTGCATCTAATGAGAAAAAACAAAAAAAACCTTATGATGCTCCATATGACATTTATAATGCAGTACAATACAGGCCAGAAGGAGAAAGTAAGAAGAAAAAAAGCAAAATAACCTCTTTAGTGGAAAAATTAGAAAAAAAAGCAGAACAATATCTTAGCAAATTCTATAAACCGCATAACAAAGATACAGATAATAGTAGAGAGTTATATGAAGATAAAAATATGGTTAAGTATGGTGTTGAGGCAATGACTAATTTCCGGCCTTACATATTGGCTGTAGATTACACTAGCGGCAGTGGTGGAACGCATAACCCCCAAGCAAACAGGAATCTTTTTGGAAGTTCTACACTTGAAGAAAGAGTAGGGTTATTAATGCATTAAAACAATAATATTTATAATCTTATTTCTATTGCTTATTTAAATGGAAAATTACTTATTTTTTGCATTAATGTATAATAATAACGAAATACTTAAAAAAACAATAAACAAATTAAATTTTGGAGCTATACTTTCTAAAAGTCCTGAGTATGATTTTGATTTTACAGATCATTATGAAAATGAATTTGGCAGTGATTTGAAGAAAACAATAATTATATTCAATAACAATATTCAAAAAAACAATTTAATAAAAATAAAAAATAAAATCAATGAAATTGAAAAAGATTATTCTGCCGACGGAAAAAGAACAATAAATATTGATCCTGGTTATGTAAATGATAAAGAGGTTGTTCTTGCTTCTTTCAAGAAAAAGCGCTTTAAAGAAAATTTAGGGGATGGTGTTTTTGCACACAAGGTTCTAGAGTTTGAAGATGGAAAAGTAAAAGAATTTTTCCACACTTTTCCTGATTTCAAGAGTAAGTTGGTAAAAGAGTTTTTTCTCAATAATATTAAATAATATTTATATATTGAAGAAGATTAATGAATTCTACGCCCCTATGGTTTAGTGGATATAATATGAGCTTGCGGAGCTTGTGACCCGAGTTCGATTCTCGGTAGGGGCATTTAATATTTCAAGAAACAACAATCTTAATCTTGCACTTGTTTGGGTTTAATTCTTGCAAATCAACCAGTTTATAGTTCTTTATTCCTTTTGTTTCTGCGTACTTCTTTGCAGCTTCTTCTGATTTGAATGTTTTTGGCCTCTTCTTGCGGCTGTTATTTCTGATTCCAAACATCCTGAGTTTTCTTTTTATCCTAGTATGTATTTTAGACATTTTAAACACCAACCTGAGCATCACTCAAGCCTTTCCTGTCTCTTATTTGTTTTACTAACCTTTCCTGCAGCTCTTCTGGAAGTTTTTCATACATCTGGTCTATTAATGAAGAATTGCCTCTACCACCAGTTGCAGACCTTAAATCAGAAGACCAGCCAAACATCTCTCCAACAGGCAGTTTAGCTTTAATTATAGATAAATTACCTTCCTGCTGTGCATCCAATAATTGGCCGCGTTTATTGGAAATTAATTTTGAAATCTCTCCTAAATATTCAGATGGTGCTTCTATCCTCTGGATCTGGTATGGCTCAAAAATTAAAGGCCTGGAAGTCATCATAGCTCCACGAATACCTTCCCTTACAGCCGGATAGACCTGGGCAGGGCCTCTATGAATTGCATCCTCATGCAGTTTCATATCTGTAAGCATAACCTTAACTTTTAAGCATGGTTCGCGGGCTAACGGCCCTTTTGACATGACATCTTCAAACATGTCCAGAAGCATTTCAATAACTTCCCCAACATGCACCTGGCCTCGAGTCATGTCCAGGAACATATTTCCATTAAAAAAATCTTTTACTTTTAATGCAGTCTTGCTGTCCATCCCGCATTCTACAAGCTTATCCCTTAACTCTAAATCTTTTTTCTTTATCCTTCCTTCCTGGATCTCTCCTTTTTTAATAGCTTCAGCAATTGAATCCTCTAAAGGCTCAGCCTTGAAGAAAAATAAGTTATGCTTGTTTGGAGTTTTTCCAGCAGCCTCTTGAGAAGGTTTTGTGATTGTTTCTCTGTAAACAACTATTGGAGGACTAGTTGTAACTTCCACACCTTTTTCTGATTTAATTCTGTTCTCTATAACCTCCAGATGAAGCTCTCCCATGCCATGCATCAGGTGCTCTCCTGTTTCTTCATTGATCTCAATCTTTATTGTAGGGTCTTCCTTACCTACCATCCTCAAGACATCGATTAACTTTGGAAGGTCGCTTGGCCTTTTGGCTTCTATAGCTTTTGTAACAACAGGATCAAATATATGGGTTATTTTTTCAAAAGCAGTCCCATTCTCATCCAAGGTTATTGTCTCTCCTGCATGGGCCTTTACCCCGGCTACTCCTACAAAATTTCCTGCTACTACATTATCCACAATTTCTCTTTTTGCTCCATTATAGATAAAAACCTGTTGTATCTTGGTGTGTTGCTTTAATCTGTTTAAGTAAACATTTGTCCCTTTAGTGACGGTTCCTGAAAATAACCTTCCAGCAGATATTTCACCAGCTTGCGGGTCAATAACAATTTTTGTTATGACAAAATACAGCGGGCCATTGAAATTGCATGTTTTCAATGATTTTCCATCTTCGCTTTCTATATCTCCATGCCATATTCTTGGAATCCTGTAACTCTGGGCATCTACCGGGTTTGGCAGATGCCCTATGACCATATTAAGCACAACCTCATGCAGTGGCGCTTTATCCGCAAGCTCTTTATATTTATCATCTTGAGAGGTATAAGCCTCTATGACTTCTTTGAATGTTATCTCTTTTTTCTGCATATATGGAATAGATAAAGCCCAATTATGGAAAGCGCTTCCAAAACAAACAGAACCATCCTGCACATTAATCTGCCATTTTTCCCCATAGCCTTTTGGTGCTATATCCATTATAAGCTTGTTTACAGAAGTAATTATTTTTAGGAAACGTTCCTGCATCTGTTCTGGTGTTAATTGCAGCTCTTTTATTAACCTGTCAACCTTGTTTATGAACAATGTTGGCTTTACAAGCTCTCTTAAAGCCTGTCGTAAAACTGTTTCTGTTTGAGGCATGATGCTTTCAACTGCATCCACTAAAACAATAGCTCCATCTGAAGCCCTCATGGCCCTTGTGACATCTCCTCCAAAATCAACGTGGCCCGGAGTATCCAATAAGTTGATTAAATATTCATTATTTTCAAAGGTGTGGACCATAGAGACAGCTGCTGTATCAATTGTTATTCCACGCTCCTGTTCGTCTTCATGGAAATCTAATTTTAAGGCTTTGCCAGCATCATCTTTAGACATCATGCCAGCTCCAGCTAACAAGTTATCAGAAAAAGTTGTTTTGCCATGAAATCGGAGTTAAGTTTAAACTTGAACTCTATCGATATGGGCGCAAATAGCAATATTCCTGATATTCTGGGGCTTCTTCATAATCCCCATAACCCTATCAACCATTTTCTCAGTCATTATTGATTTACCTCCTTGGAATTTTTAAGATTGAATTTAATTGGTAACATTTATTTAATCCTTTTCTTTGGGATTTGAAAACATTCCATTTTTCGAGTTTATTCAGAAACTCATAGGTAACTGTTTTATTTCTTTTAATTGATTTTGCTACACTCTCAACTTCTGCGGATTTTAATTCATAAATAGTTTTTATGATATCACTAAAAGTTATTGAATTTTTTCTTACCCTAGGATAATACTTATCAAAGGATTTAATAGCGATTTTTAAATCTTTCGTTATGGTTTCCAAACCATCTAAATGCTCTTTTAACCTAAACCATTTTTCAGTATTTTTTCCGAATAATTGTAAACATTTTTTCAATTTTGATGCTTTTCTGAATCTTAACCTATATCTTCCAAAGTTATCTGGATTTAGGCTTACAAAGTCTGGTTCCAACTTTAGTTGTTTTAAGATTTCATTTGTTTCTTTAATTAAAGTCCTGCTTTTTGAAACTAAATCAATGTAACAAGTTCTATAATCAACTCCTCCATCAAACATAAAAATTCCTTGCAAAAATGCTTTTTTAATGTTAGAATTCGAATTTCTAACAATTTCCGGTACATATACTATGCTAGATTTATTTCCTGCAGGTATACCTATAACCGAATTAAAAAATTTAAAGATTATTTTATTGCTGATATAAATAAGATAATATTTGTTTTCCTTTTTAGGAATTATTTTTACTCCAAAGACTTTATTAAACCATTTGGAAAAAGCGTCTACATTAGACTTGAATCCTTCTACAATTACCAATTCATAATGGTAACCCCTTTTAGACTTTCTGTATCTTAAATGACCATCAGCTATAATTGCCCCTATAATTTTAGCGAGTTCTTCATTAATTTTATTTGGGCATTTAATCTTATAATTTTTCCTTCCTAGAGTTAATTCATTTATTGAATCACGTAAATCTATCCCAGAAATATTTTCTAAATTCATAAGAATTGTCAAAGAGATTGAATTTCTTTTATTAATATGTTTCCATAAAGTTATATAATCAATACCAACCTGTTTAGAAACGTCCTTAAATTTTACTTTTTGCTTTTTTAGCTCTAACAACGACTTTTTAATGTTATCTTTTAAATCATTGTTCAAAATAGCCTTTATACTACCTTTATTATGTTTTTTATCACAAAGTTGATATAAATTTAAGTTCATTTTATGGTATTCTATTTTGTGAAATTGAAATTTATGAAACTTGATTAAAAATCAAATAAGCAAACAATTATTTTGAAAGAACTAGGAGTATTTAAAGTTGTTGTTTTTATTATGCACGAATAGCAATATTCATATTTAATTATAATTAGAGATATTTGATTTTAGGTCGATATTCGAATTTTCTATCTGTATTTTTGGTCATATCGATAATATTTTTATCAGAATTAAACTCTTCAGTCAACCAGAAAGGAAAATTAAACGTACCACGAGTGATTAAATTATCAAATCTTGCACGCATACCATTAGCTATTTGTTCCAAGGTAGAATTAATGCCATCTTCTTGTATTGTTGTATTGACTTTTTTAAGGTAGGTAATTACCATTTTTGTTAATTTAATTTATTTTTTCCAGGAATATTCTACCTTTTTAACTTCTTTGGATTCAGTAGGAAAAATTGTACGTATAAGCTCTTTAGGCCTGAACCACAACTTTATCTCTCTCTCAGCTTCTTTTTCATTTTCTGAAGCATGAACAACGTTTTCAAAGACACCTTTACTTGTAATTCTGCCATACTTGCCCCTTATGGTTGTAGGCTCTGCTTTTTCCGGGTCAGTTTCACCTATAACCTCCCGTACCTTTTTAATTGCATTATCTCCATGATAAACCAAAGCCAAAACCTTTTTAACATGAAACTCTCCCATTATATACTTGATCAATTCATCAAAGAATTTTTCTTCTCTTAGCTGCTGGTAGTGCTCTTCTGCTAATTCTCTTGTGACCTGGACAACTTTAGAACCAACCATCTTTAAGTCAGTGTTAGCCAGTTCTGTAATTACGTTGCCTGTCAATGATTTTACCAATCCGTCTGGTTTTATCAAAACCAATGTTTGTTGTATCTTCATTTTTTGGTTTTCTCGTATCTTCCACTCCATCTGGTTGTTATGGCTTTTCTTCTTAATTTTAGCATGTTTTTCTCACACTTAGAAGAACAGAAATATAATATTTTCGCATCTTTCTGCACAAATATCTTTCCAGTTCCTCTTGGTATGTTAATACCGCAGAAAGTGCATTTTGGCATTTTAACCTAAACCTCTGCCGCTCTTTTGTAATCTTCTGGCTTCAAACTCGGTTTCTCTCAGCATCAGGATATCGTTGGTTTGTATTGGGCCCCTAACATTTCTTCTTAAGATCTTATTTTTATCGCGGCCTTCTAAAACCCTGCATCTTACCTGGATAGCTTCTCCTCTTGTTCCGGTTCTCTCTATGATTTCTTCTACTTTAGCCGGAGTTGCAACTGAAAAGCTAACAGTTCCTTTTTTCTCCTGCACTGGTTTTTGCCTTCTTTCCCTGTCTGGCTTTCTTTCTTCCTCTTGCTTTGCTTTCTCCTTTTCCATCTTACTGTTTTGCTTTAGTTAATAGTTCCCTTATTAAATTTTTGGCTTCCCCTTCTTCTGTTACAGCAACGCTTCCTGTACCTACCTGGATTCCAGCAGCTGCCCCTAACTCTTCCTTGCTTGGTACTGTAAAACAAGGGGCATTTTTCTCTTCTGCTATGATTGGAATGTGCATTGTTATTTCCGGTGGAGTCACATCCTTGGCTATTGCAACAAACTTTGCTTTGCCTCTCTCTATTGCTTTGGTTGTTTCATTGGTGCCTTTCATTATCTTACCGGTTGTTTTTGCTGTCTCTACTATTTCATAAACCTTATCTACTAATTCTTTTGGAACTTCTATTGATGCCATTTTAATTTCCCCCATCTATGTTTATTAATCGAGGTATTCTGTTAGAATTTAAACCTCACTCAGATTGTGGCATACGACAAGCAAACAAGTTTGCTTGCAATTCACAATCCTCATCATTCATAGGTATCAATGGGGATAGGTATTTTGTTTAAAAATGTTATGGTTTTTAGAGAAAAACTTTATTCCAAGAATACTTGTTTAGTAGATTTTTTTATTTTGTCTGCAGTTAAAATTCCATCGTCTAAAGCCATTCCTGCGTAATCTGTTTGAATTTCGATACCCATAAAGTCTAGTCCTTTCACAGCCATAATAGCCGCAAAATAATGTTTGTCCGTTCTTTTTTCGGGTGGCGTACCATCCACGAATTCAAGAGTTCTCCCATATTTTATTTTGGCTTCTTTAAAATTATCTGTCGCTAAATCGGATCTACCTTGATTTTCCATTTCAATGCCTAAACAAATCATAGTGTCACCAAGATGAGCATGAACCAGCATATTATTGGGATCAAAGTACATCGCTTGTGTCAGATCATCATACGCTTTAGAATGTTCCCCTCTCCTAGTATATACATAAGCCCTGCTAAGGTAGGCTGTTGCTTTTTTTGGATCAAATTCTATTGCTGCTGTAAAGTCTTTGATACTCTCATCTAAATCGTCCATTTGCTCATAAGCATAACCTCTATCATTAATAGCCGTATACTCAACATCCCTGAGCCCGGGTTTGAGAGCTATACCTCTTGTGAAATCGTCAATAGCCTTAGCATATTCCTCTAAATTAACATATATCTGTCCTCTTACAATATGGGCTATTGGACTATCTATTTCGCTTTCAACCGCTTCTTGTGCATGCTCAAGAGCTTCATTAAATCTACCTAAATCATTCAGAGCAACTGCTCTTCCAACAAAAGCTCTAGAGCTACCAGGAAGGATATTCATTAGGTCCTTATATAACTCCGCAGCTATCCTCAGATGCCTATCGCTTTCTCTTTTGCTGGTATCTTCATCTCTAGAACTATATATGTGATTATCTGCAAGTTCAAACGTCCTATTTATACATTCCTCTAAACTCATAGATACCAGAAATGAACTGCTGATTATAAATTTTTTGCAGATATTAATTAAAAATTAACACTTTAAAGTTTGATAAACCTAAGAATTTTGGAGAGTATTTAAATACTGATTGATACTTCTTATAATCAATGAAAACAATATTCATCCCTGCAAAATACGCAGGAAAAGTGGATTTAAGCAAGATTTTGTTAGATAAGCTGCCTGCAAAGATAGGTTTAGTTACAACAGCACAATTTCTAGATAAAACAACAGAGATAAAAAATCATTTAGAAAATAATGGAAAAGAAGTTTTTATTGATAAAGACAAGCAAAAGAATGAAGGTCAACTATTAGGTTGTGATGTTAGTTCAGCTATTAAAGTATTGGATAATGTTGATGCTTTTCTTTATATTGGTTCTGGCAGCTTTCATCCATTAGGTGTTGCATTAAAAACTAATAAAACAGTATTTCAATTTAATCCAATAACAAATATTTTTTCAAGATTAGATGAAAAAGAAATTGAAAACTATAAAAAAATCAAAAAGGCAAAATATGTGAGGTTTCTTAGCGCAGATAATATTGGAATATTGGTTTCAACAAAGCCCGGGCAGAATAGTTATAAAAAAGCTATTGAAATTAAAGAAAAACTTGAAGCAAAGGGTAAGAAGTGCTTTGTTTTTGTTTTTGATACTTTGGATTCAAATGAGATGGAAAACTTTCCATTCATTGATTTCTGGGTCAATACTGCATGCCCCAGGATAACTGATGACAAAGACAAAAAGAATGTTATTGGCATGAATGAGGTACAATTTACTTAATTTAACGAAGTATTAATAAATTATAGAAATTTCTGATTAATATGGATATAAAATCAACTGCGAAACTCAATTCCGGAACTAAAATTCCAGTTCTTGGTCTTGGTGTTTGGCAAGTTCCTAACAAGGTTTGCGAGGAAGCTGTTCTTGCTGCTTTAGATGCAGGTTATAGGCATATTGATACAGCTGCTGCATACGAAAATGAGGAAAGTGTAGGTGCTGCTCTAAAAAAGACTTCAATTCCAAGAGAAGAAATTTTTATAACCACAAAATTATGGAATCGTGAACATGATAATCCTCAAAAAGCTTTCAATCAAAGCTTAAAAAGGTTACAGCTTGATTATGTTGATTTGTATTTGATGCATTTTCCTGTAAAAGAAAGAAACGAATCTTGGAAAGTTATGGAAGAACTGCATAAAAGCGGGAAGGCAAAGTCTATTGGGATCAGCAATTTTACAATAAGGCATCTTAAAGAATTTCTTGAAAAGACAGATATTGTCCCTGCTGTTAACCAAGTTGAGTTTCATCCTTATCTTTACCAGAAAGAATTGCTTGATTTTTGTAATGAAAAAAACATTAGGCTAGAGGCTTATAGTCCATTAACACATGGTGAAAAACTTAATGATTCAAAACTTGTTGAAATTGCCAAAAAATACAATAAATCAACTGCACAAGTACTTATAAAATGGAGCTTGCAACATGGACTCATAGTGATTCCTAAGTCTTCAAAGAAGGAAAGAATAATAGAAAACTCCTTGGTTTTTGATTTTGAAATTTCAAAAGAAGACATGGAAAAGCTTGATGGCTTCAATGAAAATTTACGCGTATGTTGGGACCCTACTGATGCTCCTTAGCGTTCAACAACCTTTACTTCATCTGTTAAATCAATGATTTTGCTTGGGCTGCCTTTTTTTTCATCTTCATATACTATAAAATCAACCCTGCTTTTTATTTCTGAATCTAAATCATCTAAAGAAGTCATAGGATCGTTACCGCTTTTATTTACAGATGTTGATACAATCGGTATGCCTATCTCACTAACAAAATTACTGAACCAATGATCTGGAATCCTTATGCCCAAAGTATCTAAATTGGGAGTAATGTTTTCTGCAACGCATTTATTTTTTATTTTTAAGACTAAAGTGTAAGGTCCTGGAAGCCTTTTTATCCAGTCTTTTGCATTCTCATTTATTATGCAGTTCTCATCAATCCATTCTTTTGATGGTGCTATAACAGAAAAAGGATTTTCTTTTCTTTGTTTTATATCTCTTATTTTTTCTATTGCTTCTTTGTTTGTTGCATTACAGCCGATACCATAGATTGTATCGGTAGGATAAATAAAAATAGGATTGTTTTCAATTAAACTGGTTCTGATTACATCTTTTTGATTTTCAAACTCTTCTTTGCTCAAAACCCTCATAGAAAGCTGGATTTTAGAAGTGTTTTTATATTTTGTGTTAAGTTAAATTATAGTTACTCTGCAACTGCCAGCAAATTCTTTACATTTACTTTAGAAAGGGATTCCTTGGGTATTCTTTTGCTTGCATCTAATAGTTCAATACCAAGAATATTATCATCTTTATCAAAATCAATTATTGTGAAATCATCTATCTTTTTATTTTTAGCAAACTCTCCTTTTCTAAATTCTATATACATTGCATCTGCTTCTTTATCATAGCTTATTTCCATTATAATATTAAATATTCAATTAGATTTAAAGGTTTCTAATGCTTTGTTTTCTGACAGACTGCTGCCAGTAAAAGTCTTCAAGGAAATCTATCTTTGCTTTGTAGTCATCCCATTCCATGAATTTTCTTTTAAAGAAGTTAAACATTTTTACGCACCCAAATAGCCCTGCATGAATCCTTGTTCGGATGGTGTAATACTGTCATCATCAACAAACTCTTCTATGCCTTCTTCTGTGTAGATATCTAATTCTTCTAATTCATTTGATTCTTCTTTTTCTTCTATTATTAATTGCTCTTGAAGCTCTAATTCTTCTTCCATCTAAATCACCTCTTTATTTTTCTAATAATTTTCCGCTAAATTGCAGATCAAAACTATCTAAATTTCTTAATGTCAGTTCTCTGATTTGTTTGTAAAACAAATCTTTTATTTTTTCATTGCTTAAGTCCATTTTTTATTCACCTCAAAAAGTTTAAATACTTGAATGATTATACATTATTTTGAGCTCTTAACTCTTTGTGATAGGCCAAAACTTGCGGTCTTTTTTATTTTTTAATGGATGATTTCTTTGTAAACTTAAAGGGTGAGGCAGGAAAAATTGAATGTTTTAGACTTTTTTCCTGCCTGCCTCATAAACAATACGGGGTGTTATGATTATTAGAGTTGAAGTGGTTTATATACCTCACGCGCGAATGTCCAGTGGAGAATGGGCAATGTCCAGTGCTTATTTTCAATATGGAAAGAAATAAGTTTTATATAGGAAAATGATTCTTTTCGATATATGAAAAGAGTTTGTATAACAATTCATGGTTCTGTTCAGGGTGTTTTCTTTAGGGCAAATGCCAAAAGAATAGCAGAAAGTTTAGGGATTAAAGGATATGCCAAAAATATGTTAGATGGTTGTGTTGAGGTTGTTGCAGAAGGTCCAGAAGATAAACTAAAAGAAATGATTGCTTTTTGTAAAAAAGGGCCTGAAATGGCTAAAGTAAGCAAAGTTGATGTTGATTTTAGTAATGCGAGTAATGAGTTTTATGGTTTTGAGGTAAGGTATTGAAAAGTTTATAAAAAGTTTGCTTTAAAAAGTTAGAAAATAAAAAAACAAGCCAAAGTGGGTGGTTTTGGCCTGTTAAATAAAGATTATCAAGAGCAAGCAAAAAGAGGGTCTCAAAAGCCTGCTCTTGATTTATTACCAAAAAACTTTCGGAGGTTTAGTTGGTTATCTATTTGTATAGTATAGGTCTTTATTAATCATTATGAACAGCCGATACAGAACTATGATGCATAAAGTTTATAAAGGGAAAAATGCTTTTTTAAAGCTATGGTGCTTGAAGCTATACCTTATGGGATTAGTGCTTATGTATTCAGCCCAGAATGGTTCTATGGCTTTGATTCTATTATTGAGTTAATCGCTGTTATAATCAGTGTATTGCTTGTATATTACAGCTATAAATGCTTTAAATTAACAAAGGAAAACAAATATTTATATTTTAGCACTGCTTTTTTATCTTTAACCTTTGCATTTATCGCAAAGATTATAGGGACTTTGGCAATTTACAAGCCAGAAATCACAAGGACTGCACTTGGAAGCTCAATTCACCAGACATTTACTGGGTTGACTCCATCTTACATTAACGCACTGACATTTATTCCATATATCTTCTTTACCCTGCTTGGATTTATGATTTTGTTTCTGATAATTTCAAGGCTTACCTGGAAAAACCAGAGGGTTGTTGCTTTATTGATTTATTTTTTATTTCTTGCAATATGGATCAGCGTCATACATTACCAGTTATTTTATCTTACATCATTTGTTTTACTTTTGCTTATAACCTATTCATATTATGGAAACTATAGAGCGGTTAAAAGCGAGAACGCAAGATTTGTTTTGATTGCCTTTGGCATACTTCTTGTTGCTCAGGCTTTTTTTATTTTTATAGTATATTCAAGGATCATTTATGTTTTAGCTGAACTGCTTCAGTTGCTTGGCTTTGTGTATCTTTTAATACCATTCATACTGATTTTCAAGAAAAAGCCAAAATGATTGTAAAAAGACGGGGAAAGATTGAGATAATTGCAGATATACTTAGGTCAATCCAGGATAAAGGCGGAAAAATAAAGCCTACTCATCTTTTGTATAAATCAAATCTATCCCATGCAAAATTAATGGAATATGTTGATATATTGTCGGGCAAAGGGATGATTGAAGAACAGATTGTTAAAGGCAGGAAGATGTTTTCTATGAAAGATCCCGGCCATAAGTTCCTGTTGGAGTTTGAAAGAATAAAAGAGTTTTCTGACAGTTTTGGACTGTAAGGACTAAAGAAATTTACAAAGTTAATCGCATAGTTTTGGGTTGCAGAAGTTTTACTTTAAAGCCACAATTGTTACAACCTATTTTCTTTTTTTCGGAGTCTTCATATCAAACCATTTTTTCGTTGCCCAGAATATGATTGAGAATATTAAACTCGCTGCAACAAGAAGAAATAACTTATAAACCAGCCATAAAGAATATCCGTCTTTTCCAAATGTCATATTAATATATTGTTTGTAGGATTCTTTAAAAATTTTACCCTAAACCTTAAATAATATTGAGTAAAACCAAGTTAAAAAATGGATTGGTGATACTAATGGCTGTAAAGAAAGGAGATAAAATAAAGGTTAACTATACCGGAACATTAGATGATGGAACTGTTTTTGATACATCAGACGGCAAACAGCCTTTGGAGTTTGAAGCTGGTTCCGGCCAGGTAATAAAAGGATTCGATGAAGCAGTTATAGGCATGGAAAAAGGGGAAGAAAAGAATGTTAAGATAGAGTCGAAAGACGCTTACGGTGATTATAATCCGCAGCTGATGAAAAAAATACCAAGAGACCAACTGCCTCAGGACCAGGAGCCAAAACCAGGAATGATGCTTCTAATCAAAGCTCCTAACGGCCAGCAGTTCCCTGTAAAGATAGCAGAAGTTACAGACAAAGAAATAACTATGGACTTAAATCCACCATTAGCCGGAAAGAACCTGAACTTTAAGATTAAAGTTGAGGAAGTTTTGTGATTTTAGAATTCTGTGGAAAGTTTGCTTTAAATTCAAACTGTGTTTTTAAGAAATCTTTATCTTTTGCTCTTCGCACCTATCCCTTTAGTGGGACGTGGTCCCTTGTTATATCTCAAGAAAGAGTCTATCCTTCCCTCATCATCCTGCCTCTGCTTCTGTTGTTCAGGAGTACTATCCGGAGTAGTGAAAGTCATAATTGCAGGCTTGTCTTTTCTGAACTTTGCATATCTTTCCTTCTTTGGATTTACTTTCTTTTTTTTGTTTTTGTTTTTTTTCCTTCCCATGAGTACCAATAAAGCATCTACTTATTTATAAATCTTTACCTAGATTCTTTAGCCCACTCACAATATTTACATTCATTTGAAGCTTTAGGAATCTTTCCTTTTAATGTTTTTACTGCTTCTTCAAATATCTTTTCAGCATTCTTTATATCTACTTTCATCTTTATTAAATCAGTATGAAATACTATATTTCCCTTTTCATTTACCTTATCAGGATGATAGAACAGTAAATAGGAATAATCCTCTGTTTCATAGCCGTTTTTCCTTAATAATAAGTTGTAGATGTCTAATTGATCCTGATAATGCCCTGCTGTATCTTCTTTTAATGGAAAACCTCTTGTTTTGTAGTCAAGAACAATTAACTTTTTTCCTTTTTTTAACAGATTATCTATAGCTCCCCTGAATACGTTCCCTTCCTTATCTTCCCAGGGGATGCCTTTAAAATTACTTCTCCAGACCTTTAATAATTCTACATCATCAAACAGCTTAACATCCTTTAATCCTTTCAGTTCTTCCGGTAATGCGCCTTTTTCCATGAAAGAGTCAAAATGAACCTTTAGAATCTTATCCATACCTGATGGTAAAGATGGGAATATTCCTTCCGGTCTCTTTATTTGTTTGTTAAATTTCAGCCAGAAGCATCTAGGGCAGTCTTTTAGTAATGAAAGGCTGCTAGGTGAGAATTTGTAGGGTGGCATTTTGTTTAGGATAAGGTGTTAGGGTTTATATGGTTTTTGGGATTTAACTCTTTTATACACAAAATATATCAAAATTGCAGATATGATTAGTGTTAAATAAGGCAAAGTATAGCGAAGCAAATAGCTTTTAAGCGCTTTATCTTCTGGCAAAGCATACTCTAAAGATGGCTGTTCTGCTGATATTTTAAGGTTGGATATTGTTCTTCCAGTTCTTCCATCATCGATAGTGATGAATATTAGAAAGAGAAATTTAAGTTACAAAAAAAATGAACTTATAATTGGAGACGACGCAGTTTTTCATATTGTTGATGGACAACATAGAATTGCGGGTTTAAAGATGTTTAAAAAGAAATCTTATGAGGTCCCAGTTACAATATTAGAAAATTTAAATGAAAACCAAGAGGCGGCACAATTCCTTGTAATAAATAGCTCGCAAAAAGCGGTAGATCCCCAATTGCAATTGAGAGTAATTTACAAATCTGATACTTATGGAATTAATAAACTTCTGAATGAGGTAAAAAAAGTCATACCATGGCAAGCATGGAAATTAAAAGCTCTAAAAATTGCTATAGCACTTGAGAAAGAAGGTTCATCTCCTTGGTACGATTTAATTAAAATACCCAATGAAGAAATTGGTTCTGGAGAATGGAAGCCACTAAGAGAAGGGAGTTTTTTAGATAGTTTAAGGGCTGTTTGTAGCGGTGGCAACCCCATAGAATACTTGGATGATGATAAGAAAATTATGGCGCTAATTGAATATTGGAAGTCAATTAAAAAAATATATCCCGAAGCCTTTAATAATAAGACTGGGATTGATTACTTGTTAACCAAAGGAATTGGAGCAGGCGTATTTAACACTTTCTTTCCAAATGCGTATACGCTATTACTCTCGGGAGTTGTAAAAGATTTTGATGAAGTATTAATCCCTATAAAAAAAGTTTTCCTTTAAAAAAAGATTGGTCAAGAAATAGGGTAGGTTATTTTTCTAAATTAGGTTCTGGTCAGCAAACATATAGACAGGCCGCTTTAGGATTTTTATTAAGAATTTGCCCTAAGCTTGATTATATAAATAAAAAGGAATATAATAAATTATTAAAAATAGATAAATTTAAAAGCAAAATAAACAAAGCTAAGGATGCGATTTCTTCTATTCGTTTAAAACATGTTGAGTTTTTTAATGATGACGCTACGAAATATGCTCTAGGTTGCTATATACTTGTTAATTTTAAAAAAGATAACATAAAAATATATGTTGGTCAAAGTGAAAATGCAAAACAAAGGTTAAAAGGACACTCCAAAAAGTATAATCTTTATTCTATAATGAATTGTAAGGATAAAAAAGAATTAGATTTGATGGAAGGGCTAATGTACCATTTAATAAAACCAAATTTACTTGAAAATAAAGTTCATCCAAATAAAGAGTATTGTGTATTTTGTAACTAGAATTTTAAGATATTCCTTCCTTTTTTAATTTCCGAACTCAGTCAGTTTCTTTGTCTCAGTAGCATATTTTACTATTGAAGTGTTTCCGTCTGCTCCGCCAGAAATCTTTTTTACAGAAATAAACTTGTTTTTCTCTAATTTCTCAATCTTCCGTTGAAAGGATTTGTAAACCAAAGAACCACCTTGATCTTTGTAGGTAAGGTATAAATCTCCAATCTTTTTTTCAGAGTTTTTCTTGATCATATTAAGTATATCATGCTCATCTTCTGTCAGATCTGAACTTCTCTTGATTGTAAACTGGTCTATTTTTGTTATTGCATTTTGTGCATGTTCCAAAGTTATTTTTCTTAAGGATTTATCTTCTGCTATATTCCCTGACTCGCGCATTAAATGCAATCCTAACCTTATGTCCTGTGCAGAAGCTGTCTTGTTTACAATCAGCTCAAAAGCATCATCATTCCAGACACCATGAACAAAAGCATATCCCAAACGCTGCTTTAAGACATCCTTTGTTTCTGCAAGATTGTAAGGCTTAAATTCCAATGTTTCGGGAAGTAATCTTGATTTTACACGCTCATCTAAATCATCCAGCCATTCCTTATTGTTTGTTACCAGTAAAATGGATTTCTTATATATTTCTTCAAGAATATCATAAAGAAAATCGATCTCTTCTAATTTATCCACTTCATCAAATGCAAAAACGGCTGCTTTTTTGTTCAAGATATTCTTTACAACTGCAAACAATTCTTCTGTTCTTTTATTATGAGTCAATCTGTAGCCTAACTGCTCGCAGATGTCTGCAACTATCTTGAATGTGGTGTTTTTCTGCCAGCAGTTAATGTATATTGGGGTAACTTCTTCTGTTTCCTCTTCAAGTTCATTAAGGACAAACCTCATTGCTGCTGTTTTTCCAATACCCGGAGCACCGTAAATGAAAAGGTTTTTTCCGTTTTTTTCATTCAATAAAGGTTTTATGATTGTTGCAACATATCTTTGCTGCTGCTCACGATGCAGAAGAAGTTTAGGCAAAAAAGAATAATCTAGAGCTAATTCATTCTTGAACAAAGATTCCTCTGAACTCAACATATCCTTGAATAAAGCCATTAAACACCCCCTAAAGCAGCATTAATAAAGCGTAATATTTATTTGTTTCTGTTTTTATAGAAGAAATAAAAATTATTCAACCCCAACACATTCTCTATTTTGACAAACTTTTCCTGCATCACATCCGCAAAGCTCGCAATAATCCACTAGCTTCCCATATAAACAAAATTTTGGTTTTATTAAAGATGAGCACTCTCCATATAAACTTCCATCAGCACAGGTTCTGTACTCATTTCCGTATACTTCAACATCAAATTGAGAATATTCTTTAACTTCTTTGACTGAAAAACCCGTTATGGAAGGATCTACTGTAAATAGTCCTATCATCATAATAAACATAAACCAAACAAGCAATATACCATGATAATTTGAACTTAAATTAACCATATAGCTAACTTTTTAAAGAGAATTTAAATAAGTTTCGATTAAATTAATTATTTGCCTAAAACCTTTATTCCGTTCATATAAGGAACTAAAACAGCAGGTACTTTAACAGTCCCGTCTTTCTGCTGGTAATTTTCCAGGATTGCACGCAAAGTTCTTGAGGTTGCTATTGCTGTTGAATTTAATGTATGTAGATATTCTTTTTTTCCATCTTTAACATATTTTATATTAAGCCTTGTTGCTTGATAAGATGTGCAGTTTGAGCAGGAAACAACTTCCTTGTAGGTTTTTTCTCGAGGCATGTAAACTTCCAGGTCATATTTTTTTGCAGCTACAGTTCCAATATCACCAGTGCATATACTAACAACCCTATAAGGCAATTTTAGTTTTTTGAAAATTTCCTCTGCATTTTTTATTAGTTCTTCAAATATCTTCCAGGAATCTTGTGGTTTGCAAAAAATAAATTGCTCTACTTTGTTGAATTGGTGCACGCGAAATAATCCTCTTTCATCAACACCATGGCTTCCAATCTCTTTCCTGAAGCATGGGCTTACGCCAACAAAATTTTTTGGAAGATCATCATCTTTAAACAAATGGTTAGAAAACCTTGCTGCAATTGCATGCTCAGATGTTGCAATCAAGTATAAATCCTCATTTTCTATCTTATACATCATTGTTTTAAAATCATTTAAATCAGTAACGCCTTCATACGGCTTGCGCCTAAGCATCAATGGAACTTGTGTAAGAATAAAGCCTTTTTTTGTCAAATTGTCAATAGCAAATTTTTGTAAAGCTAAGTCCATTAAAGCCAAATCTCCAAGAAGATAGTAAAAACCACGGCCAGAGACTTTTGCAGCATTTTCAAAATCTCCTAATTTTAAGGCTTCAATTACATCTTCATGTGTTTTTAATTCGAATTTAGGTTTCTTTATTTCTCCAGATTTCCTCAGAACCTTGTTTTCAGTTTCATCTTTTCCTGTAGGGACAGATTTATCCAGAACATTAGGTATCCTCATCAGATAATATCCAATTTCCTTCCTTAATTTATCAACTTCTGCTGTAAGCTTGTTTACTTTTTCTGGTAATTCTCTAGCTTCCTTTATCTTTTCCTTAAGGTCTTCTCCTTGCTTTTTTAACTGCCTTATCTCATCTGAAATTAAGTTTCTTTTATGCCTTAGCTCTTCTTCTTTTTTCAATAAGCCCAGATATTGCTCATGTTTCTTAATAACTAGATCTACCCATTTTACTTTCTCTAGATCATTCCTTTTCTTCAGGTCTTTTTTTACTATGTTGGAATTTTCCCTAATGAATTTTATTGTGAGCATTTTAAGTTAAAGGTTAATGGTTATATAAAAATGTTTTTGATAATAGAACTCTAATCCTTAACATCATAATAAACCCTTCTATTACTCTTTCCTTTGTTATCAACTTTAAGGATTTCTATTGTTCCTATCTCGCTTATGTTCTTGACATGACAGCCTCCATCGGCCTGCTTGTCAATGCCTTCTATTTCAATAATTCTTAATGTATCTACTTCTGGTGGCATTTTATTGGCTAACTTTACCATATCCGGAATTTTTAGAGCTTCTTCTCTTTTCATATAACTTATTTTTATTGGAGCAGTTTTTTGTATCAATTCGTTTGCAAGTTTTGCATAATCATCTATCATTGCCCTGTCAAAATTTTCTAAGCTAAAATCCATCCTTGACTTTTCAATTTCAATTTTCCCACCAGTTATTAATGCATTTCCTTTATTGTGGAATATTGAAGCTAATAAGTGAGCGGCTGTATGCAGTTTCATTAGTTTATAGCGTCTTTCCCAGTTTATTATTCCAATTACTTTGTCATTTTGCTTTAATCCTTGTTTAGAGACTTCATGGCTTATCACATCATCAAATTTACCGACATAGACCACAGGAAACTCTTCATCATTCCTTAATAGCATGCCAGTATCATAAGAAACACCGCCACCAAGAGGATAGAAAGCAGTCTGGCTTAGAGCAACATATTTATCGTCTTTAACAGATTCGACAGTAGCTTCAAATTCTTTTAGGTAGCAATTGTCCATGTATAAGGGTTTTTGCATTAAAACACCTAATTATCTCTTCTTCAAAATCTTCTTCAGAATATTCTGCTTGCCTTTCCAATCCAATGCCTCTTTCAGGACTTCTCCTATTGTTTCTACCGGTATAATTTTTATTTTTTCTAGTTTTTGTTTTGGGATAATTATGTCTTTGAAGTTTGCTTTTGGAACTATTACTTTTTTCATTCCTGTTTCTATAGCAGCTTCAACTTTTGAAGTTACACCTCCTATTGGCAGGACTTCTCCTCTAACAGACAAAGAGCCGGTCATTGCAGTATCCTGCTTGACAGGAATTTCTTTAAAGGCGGATATGATGGCTGTTGCAACTGCAATCGATGCAGAATCTCCTTCAACACCTTCATGTGTCTGCAGGAATTGAACATATAAATCATAAGTTTCTTTTATGTCAGTGCCAAAATATTTTTTTATTATTGCAGAAACGTTTTTTACTGCTTCTTTGGCTATATCTCCTAATTTACCAGTTGCTATAATCTCAGATTCTTTTCCTCCTGGAGTCACTTCTGCCTCTATTGGCAGGATAATTCCAGAGTAAGGAGGAGTTACTCCAATAACTGCTAAACCATTTACCCTTCCTACTCTTTTTCCAGTTGTTACTATAATCTCATATTCCTTTTTCTGCTCAATGTATTTGTCAGCAAGCTGCTGTTCTAAAGTTCTTGCTAGATTTTTTGCTTGTGTTATGTGTGTTTTCATTACTAAACTTGATTTTTGCTCTTTAGCTAAATCTCCTGCAGCACGAATTAATCCGCCTAGGTCTCTTAATCTTAATGTTAAATGGTCTTTTCTATTAGCGCGCCTCCTAGCTTCTTCTATTATCTCGTCAACTGCTTCTTTGCTAAAGTGGGGTATTTTTCCATCTTTAATGATTTCCTGGGTTGTAAAAACTATAATCTTATTCCTGTTTTCTTCTGTATCAGGGAATGTTTCTTTCATATATACTTCATAGCCATAACCTCTTATCCTGCTTCTTAAAGCTGGGTGCATGTGTTTTACTGTTTCATAGTTGCCAGCTGCTACAAGGATAAAGTCGCATGGAACTGGCTCTGTTCTTACCATTGCTCCTGCTGATCTTTCCGATTGGCCGGTAATTGAGAATTTCTTTTCCTGCATTGCTGACAAAAGCTCTTGTTGTGTTGCCGGGTTTAAAGTAGCAATTTCATCAATAAATATAACTCCTAAATGAGATTTGTGTATCATTCCACTTACAACGCGCTCATGCGCTGGAGTTCCTAAGCCTCCTGAGTTTTTGCATAATATTCCATTAACTATTACATTTCCAGAACTGGTTGTGACATTATACAGCTTGCCTTTGTAATGGATTTTTTCTATTTTTTTTATGGATTGTTTTGTGAGTTTCATTTTTTCTGATATTTTTTTAAAAGTTTATTTAATGCCTGTAAGAGGTATTTTCTCCATTTAGGTTCTAGTTGCGTTTTTATGAGCCATACCAATATTTTCTCTTCTTTTGTTAATTTTAACTTTTCAAGTTGTTTAATCTTTTTAAGTATGTCATAATCTTCATTTGTTGGCATTACATATTTTCTTTGTTCTGCTTTTGTTAGGGGAAAGCTTTTTGCTGGTTTCATGCTGCTGCCTCTTGTTTTTGTCCGAAGTGGTTTAAGAGTAGGTACAGGGAGTTGGGGGTTAACTTTAATAGTTTCATTACGCTTTCTGCGCCAGCACCTTTTTCAATTAATTCATAATATTTTTGTTTTTTGAGCATTGCCCATTGGCCTAAGGATTTATATAAGCGGTCTACTTTATATCTGCAATAATTTATTTTGATGTTCATTAGGAACAATATCACATTATCCATATTCTTTGCAATTTGCAGTCTATAAACAACAGAATTTTCATTTAGTTTCCTTCGATATAACTGATTACAATGTACATTTTTCCTTAATAAGTAATATCTGATATTGTCAAGGAATTCATTTCTATTATTATCAAAGTTGGGTCTTCCAGTGATACCTATTTCTAAAGTAGTTAATCTATTTTGATCTTTATGAAGACTTGGTGAACCTAATTCACCACCAAAGAAGGAACCATAAAATTCATCTTCTATATGTTCAATTAATAATATCCATTTAGGAATTTTCAATTCTATATGGGTTTTATTCCCTCTTGGAGCTCCCAATGCCAAGAAAAATCTTATTAGATTTCTGTTAGTATTTTGATAGCACCAAGAATGCCCATATTCTCCACCTTCTATGATTCTTGAGTTTTCGTCTTCTTTCAAAACAAATATTTTTTCTAAATCTTTTCCAAACTCTTTAACCGCCTCTTTCTCAGAACTTGATAGAAATATTCCGTTTAAATTTTCAAATATTCCGCCATCACCAAAAGTTGCACCTATAACTTTTGCAATCAAAGGTAATTTTGAATTGTCAATTTTTAAAGGTAATAAGTTTCTTTCTTTTAACCAGTTCGCAGTTTGTATTGGAACCGGAATATGTTTTTTAGCATGCCACCACCTTGTTTTTCCAATATTTTGGTTCATTGCTTTTGCAATTCTTTTATAGCCCCAAGTTGTGTTTTGTTCTTTTATTTCTAAATATTGGTAGTACAATCTACATTGTTCCTGTTGTCTTTCATCATAAGTGTTAATAATATCTTGTTCATCAATTATGATATCTTCAACTTTAGAAACAATTTCGTCGTTCGCCTTAATATTCTTAGCTTCTACATAAGCAATCTTATCATTCTTCCAAACAGCTATTTTATGTTCTGGAGTAACTATAAGTTCTTTATTTTCGGAAGTTGTTAGTTTTATCATGTTACCGTCGTAATCATGTCGGTTACATGATAAAACTTCAACTGGAGAAATTGAACCATTAGTTTCACCTAGTAATTGTAACTCGTTCTTTGGGAGATGGATTGCTTCGTAGCCACTTTTACTCTTAATAATATTTTTTCTATTTCTGTCGAAGAGGGAGTCTATTTCTTCCTTCAACATGATATTTTTTAATCCTTTGCTAGTATACTTTTTAGTATACAGGTAGCCTAAAAAGCATTGAAAAGGATCATGCAAAACATCGCCTAATAAAGCGCCTGCATGCGCTCCTGTTGCATCATAAAAAGGAGCTTGTTTTTTCTTAAAATTATCAACAATAACTTTTGGTGTTTTAGCCCGGCCTTCCATTCTTTTGCCTAAGTTAAGGAAAATGACAAAAGCAGCCAGGAAAAGAAAAGATCCTACAAAAGAAGCTCCAAATATAATTGCTCCGACAGTAAAATCATACCTGGTTCCATAATAATTAAATAAAAACCATGGCGCAAACATTGCAATTAAAACAAAGATGAAAAGAATTATATTCTGGTTTTTGAACATATTCATACCCTGGACGCGAGCTCTAGCTACTAAATTACGGCCTTGGCCTGCCGGGAGTGTTCTTATCATAGGTGCGTTTTCATCATTAGGATTTGGGAAAGAGATTATATCTACTAATTTTTCTTTTGGCAGGAGTTCTGCTAATGCCAATCCTAACATAGATTTTCCAGTACCTGGCTCTCCTATTAACAGGACGTTTCTTCTTTGCTGTGCAGATTTCCTTATAATTTCGACTGCCTTATCCTGGCCCAGAATCTGATCAACAAGATTTCCTGAAATCTTTATTTCTGCAGTTGATTTGTAGTTCTTAGGTATTTTAGCTGCAGTTGTAATAGTTTTCACTTCTGCTTTCTTAGCTTTTTTGGCCATGATTTCAGGGGTGTTTGAGGGGTATAAAAATGTTTTGTTTAATGATATTATAACACAAAAAACAAAATAACTGGCAGCCCATTGAATATTGCGAAAGATATATAAATCCAAAGTGCATTTAAGCGGTCATGGCAGAAGAATCAAAGATGATTATGCAGAAATTAGAAGATATAAAATCTGAATTGGACTACATTAAAAAACATATGGCAGATGTAGATACAGTGCTAACAGAAGACGATACAGAATCCCTAGAGGAAGCTGAAAAGGACCTTGGGGAAGGCAGGACAAAGAGGCTAGCTTAATGTGTATGCTATAGATCTTTCTCAGAAATCCCAAAAATTCCTGGATAAATTAAATGAGCACATTAGGAAGCGAATTGAAGAGCGATTAAAAAAGTTAAGTGAACAGCCAATACCCAGTGATGCTAAATTTATTGGCAGAGCTGAAGGGGACAAAGTATTTAGGTACAGAATGGGCGACTTCAGGGCTTTATATAAGGTAAAGGAAAAAGAAAAAATTGTCCTGATAGCAAAAATTGACAAACGACCAAGAGTTTATGGCAGATAGTTCAAGCTTTTTATCCTAAAGTATAAAAAACAAAATAACAGGCAGCATTAAACATCCCATTGAATGGCTTCTTTTGACGTTGACAATATTAGGAATTATTCCGATTGCTGTTGATACTAGTAATATCAATAATCCGAGCCAGGAAGAAAAATAAAATACCAAAATTATAATCAATAATATTACAGATAATCCCATATACTGATAATTAAGTTTTTCAATCAGTTTTGCAAAGAATTTTGTCAAGTATAGAGTTAAGAAAGTTGCAATTCCTCCTACAAGCAAAATTACTGAAAGAAATAAAATCAATGTATTCAGATCAATAGTTGTTAAGATTTCCCTTATTGCTAAAACTGCTCCGTTACGCGCTTTATCTATTGCATACAATGAAACTAAACTTACTGCCATATTAACAGTATCAATAGCTCCGATTAGTATCAAAAAAGAGTATGTACTTAAACGACCCATTATTTGGCTTCCTAAAATAGCTGCCTGTGCAGGGCCTAAACCTGGAAAGAAACTTACAAAACTTCCGGAAAAAGTTCCAGCAACTAAAGCCCTAAAATTTTCAAACTTAGGAATTTTTATTACATCGGTTATTCTTTGCTTTGGTATCTCGACCTTGTTGCTTAAACTTACAATCAGCATGCTTATACCAAATAAACCGGAAAGCATAGGAAATAACGGCTGTTTTAGGTTAGGCAATGTCAAATCTATGATTCCTAAGATTCCAGCCATAAGGAAAACAGCAAAAGCCCAGAATTTTTTATCTAAACCCTTTTCTATTAGAACCATATAAATAGCAACACCTAGCAGAATAAATCCTATGTAAGGCTGCAGAGTTTCATAAATTTTTGGGACTATAACAATAAATAGTGGGATTAAGATTATAGCCATGATTAAACTAAGCAAAGAGCCTAACACAGTAAGCTTAACTGCCTCATAACCCATTCCCTGCAATAATAACTTATGTCCGGGTAGAACTCCTAAGGCTGTATCTGCATCCGGAGCTCCAAGAAAGATTGCCGGCAGAACATTCAGGAATGTATGCGCTATTGCCATTGAAATTATGAAAACCCCTAAAGAAGGCAGAGAAACAAAATCCAATAAATAAGCAGATACACTTACTAGTAATATAGATACAAGATTTATATGCACTCCTGGAATCAAGCCGGTAAAAATTCCTGCTATTATTCCCAATAAGGCTGCTATTAAAAATTCTAAAAACATTTTTACCTTACAATTCTTAACCTATCAGCAATAATCTCTAATTTTCCTTCATATTCTTCAACTTTTCCAAAAATTTCAATTTCATTGCCTTGCTGTACGGGCATTGTCTTGTTTTCATTCTTGAACAAAACAACGGTTATTTGCTGCGGCTGCATTATTTCCATTATTGTAACTTTTTCAGTATCTATAACTTTGTTTACAATGCCCCTTAATTTTACAAACTCATCCTTGTTGTCTATAGTGATTTTTTCTATGTTTTTTTCTTTGATTTCAATATTATCTGAGATTAGATATAGACCTAATAATCCCAATAATGATGTGATTAATGCTGTTTTTAATAGTGTTTGTTCCTGCATTTTTATACGCGCCCGTACAACAGCGTCTGGGGACGTCTACGACGTCCCGAAACAGTCTCGGGATACCGTAGGTATCCCCATACGCTAGTGTGCAGGCATGTATAAATCGTAATCTTTTTAAATTAATTACCTTTCCATTTGGTTATGGAAGGCGTAATTAAGAATTTCAGGCGTTCAAGAACTAGGCAAAAAACAAACCATATGATTGTTTATTTTAGTGATAAAAGCAGTAGGGAAAAGGCTGCTAAATTAGTCGGTAAAGAAGTAGTGTGGAAAAGCCCAAAAGGCAAAGAAATTAACGGCAAGGTAGCGAGTGCTCACGGCAATAAAGGTGCTGTAAGAGTTATATTTGAGAAAGGCCTTCCTGGACAGAGTTTAAGCACAAAAGTTGAGATAAAGTCATGAAAATCAAAGATACAAGGAAAATCAAAGATTTTCCGGTATCTACTGGAAATCTAAGATTTCCATTAGATTTTCAGGACACTGGGAAAACAAAGTTTTCCGGTGTGCAAAAAATTGCAAAGCAATTTTTAAGCATGCCAAAAATTCTTGATTTTTGTGCATAATCATTTTATTTTTATTTCTGGTGTTGATTCTTTCTTTTTGAAAAGCATAGATAATCCTCCAAGAATACTCCCTAAAGCTGCTCCATACTGTAAAATAATGTTAATATTTCCTAAAATTGGCAAATTAAAATTTAGCAATGTAAGGACCAATAAAATTCCTATTAAAACAAAAAGTAATCCGATGATATTTCCTATTCCAAACCCGCTAGATTTAGGTATCTCCATTTTATGATATATTCCCTAAATCAAGCCAGTTGGGACTATCCCTTTTGTTATTAAAAAATACATCAAGACTAAACCGATTATCAAACCTACAACAAAGAATACTCCTGCATGCATTGAAACAAATGCTTTTTTATCCATTTTGTTACCTCTCTTATAGTTTATACCAATATCATTTGATTAACTTATATTTAAATATTACTTAAAGGTTATGTAAAAGCCCATTTTGATATCTGGTTTTTTTACCTCTATCTGATAGTCTAAAATCTTTAAAATACAATTACTATATGGAAAAATTTATAAAGAAGTATTGGGAGAAATAGATTAATTAGTTATGGTGCTAATCATGAACAGAAAAAGGATATTTTTGTTATTGATTTATTTAGTAGTCATGAGTTTGATTTCTAGTTCTGTATTTGCTGCTAAGAATGACGATAAGAATTATATGCCGGAGATTCTAGAAGAATTTTTTGAATTTTTGTTTTTTACCCTGCCTGAAGGAGCCAGGAGCGGAG
Source organism: uncultured Methanosarcinales archaeon (assembly GCA_964611745.1). Lineage (GTDB taxonomy): Archaea > Nanobdellota > Nanobdellia > Woesearchaeales > GW2011-AR4 > JACPJP01. Next base: position 44,444 of record CAZTBE010000003.1, read on the forward strand.
ATGACAATTTTGTTGTTTATTTTAAGATTATATTATGGCTTTTGTTATTCACTATTTTTTACTTTGGAACAAAGAAAGTATTTGATGACAACAAGATTGCAGGGACTATTGCGTTAATTTTTGCCTTAATATCTGCTATCCTTATACCTAAAGAAATTTTGTTTTTTGTCTTTGTAGAATATAGCGCAGTTGCATCGATATTATTGGGTTTGCTGCCATTGTTTCTTGGGATATACATAAGACATAAAATCCCGGAAGAGCTCGTAACTATAAGAAATGCAATCTTGATATTGGTCGGAGCATTGGGCATATTTGTAGGCGGATTTTTTGTTGCCTTTGAATCTTCCGGCACAGGTGAAGGAATTTATAGCGAGATGGGGCAGTATGCTTCTTTAGGAGGCGCAGTTGCATTAATATGGGGCGTTCTAGGACTTATTATCGGATTTCAATTTTTTGAAGGCACTAGTAAGGCAAAAGAAAGAGCAGCGCGAGAAAAGGGGAAAGGAAAGACACCAGAACAGGAAGAGAAAGAAGAAGATGAAGCACTTGAAAAGGCAGAAAAGAAAGAATTGAGAGATAAAATTAGGGACACTGTTGCTGAAATAAAAATAGCTAAAGAGGTTCATGATAAGATTAAAACGTTAAGAAATGATTTGATCAAAGTGAAAAATGAAGGACCTTCGGATTGGCCAGCTGAAATTTCTAAATATGATGCAAGAATTGGTGATTTGATTAGAGAACTTAAAGAAATTGAAGCGTTAGATAGAGATATTCTGAAACATACTGAAAGGATATTAGATTTGGAAAAAACCCGTGGAAAAACTGGAGAAGCCAGGAAGAGAGTAAGTTCACGTAGGAAATTATCTAGTGACATAAAAGCAGCAATTGACACTAGCACATTTATTAATCAAATGGTAATTGATGCTGAGACTAAGTTGGTTACAACTAAAGGTATACCCAGACTGATAATTAAACTAAAATCTCATTTTGCTTCTCTGGGTGAACCTTATCCACCTATGGGCCCTTATGGCACTCCTCCTCCTGATACATTCTTTACAGCAGCTGATGTAGAATTCAATGTACTACAAGATGTTATGGATGAAATGAAAAAAGTTTACAATACGGCTGCAAAGTTATATAAAACTGAAAAGGGAATGGGTGTCCGTATTCAAGAGATTAGCTAAGAATTTCTTAAAAATATTTTTTACTAAATTATTTCTATTGGCCTGTATTTAATCCTTCTATCGCCATCCAGGTCTATAACAATCATCACATAATAAATGCCTGGCTGTGCGTAATCTGGAATTTCAAGTGTTAAAAATTTTGAGGATTCCTTATTCTTACCCACAACAGCTTTTACAGTATTGCTTCTAATACCTAGCTCTTGGATTATAGCAGTTAACCTTGCATTGTTAATATTTATGTTACCATTATTATCGAAACTTACGAATATATCAAGATTATCCCCTGCTCTGACAAATTCATTCTCAAAATTAATGGAGTTTATATGCGTTATTTTTCTTGGCATAGATTCTATTTTAGTTACCTCAATGGATGCAGTATCTGTGGATACATCTCCATCTGAATCTGTTACCTTAACTAAAACGTTAAAGGTGCCGTCCTTAAATATAGCAGTTGGATTCTTTATAGTTGAATCAGTTATTCCGTCTCCATTAAAATCCCACTCAAACGTATAAGGCTCTTTGCCGCCATTAATATTGAGATCAAAATTCACTACCTGGGGGAATTTATCTCTATCCTTGTCAGTAACAATTTTGACTGTGAAAGGAACTATTGTAATTATCACTGTGTCTGTATCTGAGGAAATACCATCAGTTACTGTTATAGTCAATGTAAATATTCCTACAGACGGATAAGAATGCTTTGTCGTGATTAAATTATTTACAACAGTTCCTGTTTCAGTGGTTCCATCGTCAAAATCAATAGTATATGTTAATGCATCAAAGTCAATATCAGTCGCTTGGGCTATGATATCAAATTCTTGATTCTCTAAGAAAGTGCTATGAGGTTCTAAGATCTGGATAGATGGGGCATCGTTTACATTTCCTACATTAACTCTGAAAGTATTGTCTGTTGAGAGACTGGATTCATCCTGAACTCTTACATTTACATCAGAAAAGCCATTTTGATCTTGTTTTGTTGTACAATCTATAAATCTATTTGAGTCTAAGCTGCAATCAACAACATTAGTATTAGATTGTGTTATAACTGAAAAAATTAAATTTACTAAAGAAGTTTCTTCATCAAAAGCAAAGCTAAGTAAATCAACTAAATTATCTAAAAAACCAGCATCTTCATCTACATTTTGATCTGGGATGCTTAATGTTGGCGCATCATTTACAGCTGTTACTGAGATTGTAAATTGCTGTGTAGCTGATAAACCGCTTGGATCTTGAACTTTAACAGTTACTAAAATATTTCCTACTTGGTTATTTGTAGGGGTCCATTGTATCAATCCGGTGCTGGTTGAAAGGGTCATGCCGCTAGGGCCTTGCGGTAATGAAAAAGTTAAACTATCTCCATCGGGATCAGTAGCATCAACATCATATGTATATAATGTATCTTCGGTTGCAGATGTTACTGGTGTTGAGGTAATTGTTGGGGGATTGTTAACAGGTTCCGGAGGTGAACCTGAAGTGTCATCGTCACCATTGTCGTCATCAAAACCAGTATCGTCATCATTGTCGTCATCAAAACCAGTATCGTCATCATTGTCGTCATCAAAACCAGTATC
>CAZTBE010000003.1:47298-48176 GCA_964611745.1 uncultured Methanosarcinales archaeon
GTCATCATTGTCGTCATCAAATTGGGGATATACTAATGTGGGAAATAGAAATAGTAATATTACGAGAATTATACAAATTTGAGTGATTTTTTTTTTAGAATTCATCTTCTTAATAATATTTAAATGAAAACTATGTCAGACAAGGTATAATTTAAAAACCAGGTCGAACCAAGTTATAATCAATTGCAGCATGAGGTCCAGTAAGTATATCCTTTAGATCCTTGAACTTTTCCGGATTCTGTAAAAGTTTCGGTAATTCCATTGTTTGATTAGAGGTTTTCTTATTTGGGTTTAAGATACGGAAACCAAAATTGTTGTCAGTACAATCAGCACCTTCATTAAATCCCATTAGGTGTAATGGTTTATCTGGATCCCAAAGTTGTGCAATATTATCTACGAAGGACGGGTTGTTTCCCAAGAATTGAGTTATTTCCATAGGGGTGTTATCGGAATATCTTTTTCCAATTCTAACTTTATAGCAATCATTAGAATTATCTTGAGTTGGGTTTGCTTTATACATTGCAAAAACAATATCACCTTTACCAGAAGTTATATGATCTTGTAAATCACTAAGATAATCAGTTATTGAAACATAACCATCAATACTTATTTCTGGTTTTGGTGTTGATGTTGGTAATGGTGTTGATGTTGGGTCAGGTACTGGTGTTGCTGTTGGTAATGGTGTTGATGTTGGTAATGGTGTTGATGTTGGTAATGGTGTTGATGTTGGGTCTGGTTGTGGTGTTGAAGTAGGATCTAGAGTAGCAGCAGGAACCTCGCTCTTCTTAACATAGTCGCTTAAATCAGTAGTAGGTGCTGGAGTAGGAACCTCGCTCTTCTTAACATAGTCGCTTAAATCAGTAGTAGGTGCTGGAGTA
>CAZTBE010000003.1:48276-54752 GCA_964611745.1 uncultured Methanosarcinales archaeon
GCAGCAGGAACCAAAGCAGAAAGCTCAGGTGTGGTAGGAACAGCCTCAAGTAGCTGTTCTATAGTTGCAGCTTGTCCTTCGACCTTTTCTACATCTTCTTTACTAGGTCCAGATAATCCCATATATAATGCGACAGCGGCACCTAAGCTAGCAACTCCAAGGATACCAACAGCAATTTTACGATGATTCATTGCAAAATCTTTTGGTGCGCCTATGCCATGAACTACACTATAAGCTAAGGCAGTTCTCGCAACATCTCTTACTTTACTAGATGAAAGAGAAACTGCAGCTATACCTGCAACAGTAAGGCCGACTGCCAAATCAGTATTGTTTTGGTAAAAATCAAAAAGAGGTTTTTGCATTGCAACGCCCGGTATTTTTTCTATGCCGTAAAGTATAGCAACAGCAGATGCAGTAGAAACAGCATAATCTAATGTACGTCTAGTTTTAGAACCAGCTGTTTTTAATCCGTCAATAACACGATTACCTGGAAATCTTCTAAGACCTCTCTTGACAATAGGAGGTAGTATAGCTCTGCCCACATAAACTGCGGGACCGACAGTAACTTTATCAAGCTGATTAGGAACAAAATTTAGTTTATCTGCAAGACTCATTTTTAAAAACCTCCACTTTCTAAATTATAAATTTTATATAAACAACTCATTGAGAAATACATACTGATATTTAAATCTTTCTAAAGTGTTACTATTCTAAAATAGAAAAAGTTAAAACATAAGAAGCTTAAGTTCCAAAAGCGTTTATTATTAAGAATACTGCTTCTATGGTTAACAGTATGTGGTAAATAAATATACTGATACCTGGCATTGAAAAGGTTATCATTCCTAATTGATTCATGATAGGTATTGAAGCAATGACTAGAACTATAAAAGCAACAAGCAAGGCAAGGGCTCTTTTCATGCCAAATTCTGTAAAACTTTCAATGATAAGGTAAATTCCGCCTAAAGCAAGTATCCAGGCTACGACATTAACTGTCAGGGGTATCTGGAATTTCAGGATATTTATTCCGCTCAATACACCTATAAGCCCTATAATCAAGATTACAATACCAAGAAACAATCCTATATTTTTTCTTGCTCCGAATGGCATTTAGTTTACCTCTTAAAGATTAAATGTTGTGACGAATTTTTGTTTCTCCACGTATGGCTCTTCCTGCTTCATCCTTTATTTTAGTTTTTATGTTTCTGATTTTTTTTAATAGTGATTCTACATACTCAAGCTGTTCTTTAGCACTAGGATCTTTTTTTGATATTTTTTTTAATTTTCTTCTGTAGCGGTTTAAGTCAGTTTCAACTCTTTTCAACCTCTCCTCTAACCTCACATCCAGAACCCTTGTTTTTTCACCAACATCCTCGCTTTTGATCAATTCCTGCTCAAAAGCCTCAAAAAATTTGTTTAAATCTCCATTTTTTAAAGCGGTTTTATGTTGCGCATTAAGACTCTGTATATCCCATAATGTTCTTATCATTTTGTTTAGAAGCTCTGGATCTGATAAAGGACTTTTTAAGCGGCCTAGGTCTACCATAATATCACCAATTGAATAATTATATATTTCTTTTATAAAATTTTCGTTTTAAAATTGGAAATTGAAATCATAAATTATTTAAATGAAGAAATTAAAAAAGGTTTAAATGCAAATAAAGCTTTCAAAAAAACCGAAAAACTGCAAACTGGTAGAGGGCTTTCCTGGCTTTGGTTTGGTAGGGACAATTGCAAACGAATTTCTACTGGAGCATCTGAAATTTGAGAAGATTGGCAAGATAATCTTTGATGAGATGCCTGCTACTGTTGCTATACATGAAGGAAAGGTAGTAGAGCCTTTAGGGATTTTTTACAACAAAAAATATAATCTTGTTTTATTGCATGCTATAACCGCTTCTACTGGCATGGAATGGAAACTTTCAGATATAGTCGTTGATTTAGCAAAGCAGCTGAGTATAAAAGAGATTATTTCCTTAGAAGGTGTTGGCAGCAGCGATGAAACAGTAACATCAAGGGTATTTTATTATTGCAATAACGATAAGAATAAGAGCAAATTAAAGAAAATAAATGTTGAGCCTTTGAAAGAAGGAATTATTATCGGAGTTACAGGAGCTGTTTTATTGAGGGCAGAGAAGATTCCTGTAAGCTGTGTTTTTGCTGAGACCCATACTAATTTACCGGACAGCAAGGCAGCAGCAAAAATCATTGAAGTTTTAGATAAGTACTTAGGATTAAATGTTGATACCCAGCCTTTATTAGTCCAGGCAGAGAAATTTGAAGGTAAATTGAAAGGATTGTTGACTGAAGGCCAGAAAGCCCAGCAGATAAGCGAGAAGAAAAAGTTGAGTTATGTTGGATAAAATGCTACTTCGTAGCATTTTAAGCCTCCCCACCAGTGTTACACAACATTATTTTCCCACCCCTACAAATTATAAGGGTGGTAAACAACTGACTAAATATAATTGTGTAAGATTTTCATTTTCAAAAAAGAGGTAAATATTATAAAAAACTATTTGAGGTGTTGTGAATGGTTATTGCAGAAAAAACAAAAGATATTGTTGAAGATGTTGAATGGTATCTTTGGAAGGATAAAAGATATTTCTTAAGAGAATATACTTTCGTAAAACCGCTATTAGAAGAAGCAAAAAGTATTGCTGATAAGTTGCATAGCAAGGCAGCGAGTAAAACATACGATAGGGAATTTAAAATGTTTCTGGCTCAACTCAAAAGTTTAGGAAGAAGGCAAAAATGGCAGCAATTTAGAGTTAGGTATCCTAAATTAAAAAAATCTATGATGGAACTATTACAGTTGCCTATGCTTGATAAGGGTACAAAAAACCGAATAAAAAGGATGTTGCCGCAAGTGGAAATATATGAGAAAGATTCATTAAAAAAAACTACAGAGCAAATAGGACCAGAGGTCAAGAGGAAAAAACCAAGAGAAATCAATTGGGGTCAGGTTACAGATTATATAATTAAATTGAAACAGGATATACAAGCTTTAGCTTATATTATTATTGAACTGGAAAAAGCTATAGACCATGGGGTTTTCCGCCGCTGAATGCAAATTTTCCTATAGAATAATTAAGGGACAACTGCAGGACAAACAAAATCCAATTTAAACGGTATTAATATGCCATTGTTTGCCATGTATATTGCTGCAATCGCTAATATTATCCCGATAATAAAACCAATCAGGAAAAATCTCGTTTCTATAAAGCCTAACTGTGCTTTTTTGTTGAACATTTGATGTGTGCCTCTTATTATTTTCTATTTAATTACTAGTATTTAAGATTTTTGAATAAAGAATTCTTTTTGGGCTGTGCCATTGTAATTATCCCAAAGATTTTTAATGTTTATATTATTAATATGCTGTATGAATAAAAAAATAATGATTTCTGTTTTATTGATTATTTTGCTTTCCTTAGTGTCTTATTTCAATATATTTGGAAATGAGTTTGTATGGGATGATCATGTTTTTATTTTAGATAATTCAGATATAAGGTCTTTTTCTAACATTCCTTTATTTTTTACTCAGGATACTGATGGCTTGTACAGGCCTCTAAGAAGTCTGCACTATACTTTTATTTATTCGATAGCTGGAAAGAATGAGTTTTTGTATCATTTCAACAGCTTATTTTTTCATATTGTGATTTCTATTCTGGTTTACATTATAATATACGAAATTATCAAGAAAAAAAACATATCTTTGATAGCAGCTTTGATATTTGCTGTGCATCCAATACATACAGGCAGGGTTACTAATATAACTGCCGGCTTTGATTTATTTGGAATATTTTTTATGCTGTTAGCGTTTTATTTCTATGTTAAGTTTTCTAAATTAAATTTAAAGAAATATTTATTGTCATCATTGTTAATTTATTTACTCGCTGTTTTTTCGTCGGAAGAGGCTATTGTATTGCCTTTGCTTGTTGTTTTGTATGAGTTTTGCTTCAATAGGGTTAAATTCAATAAAATATTAACAAGAAATAATAATTTCAATAATAAAAAAATTCAAAATATATTAATTTTTAAAAATTATATCCCTTATTTTGTTATTGCTTTGTTTTTTATTATTGTAAGATTCTTTGTTATTGGCGTTAAAGGCAGATTAGAAGAATATCTTGCTGGAAATTTCTTTTTTACAATGCTTACAATGCTTAAGGTTTACACCTATTACATTTATTTGCTGATTGTTCCGGTTAATTTGACGTTGTTTCGCGATGTAGAGGCTGTTGTTTCTATATTTGATTTTAAAGTCTTATTATCATTTTTAATTTTAGCTTCAATAATAATATTTGCATTAAGGTATTATAATAAAAATAAAATTATTTTCTTTGCTGTTTTCTGGTTTTTTATTACTTTGATTCCTTTTTCCAATATATTACCTTTGCAAAATTTTATGGCTGAAAGATATTTGTATGTTCCATCAATTGCTTTTTCATTATTAGTCTCTTATTTGTTAATTACAATATTTAATATTAATTTTAGAAACACTAAGAAATCTGCAAAGCAGATTTCTGGTGTGCCAGAAATTCAAAGAATTTCTAAGCATAATAATTATAAAAAATTTGTTAGATATGGTGTTGTAATACTTATTGTTTTGCTGCTGGGATTTTATATTTTCTCGACGGTAAACAGGAACAATGACTTTAAGGATAATTTAACTTTATGGAGCAAAACTGTTGCAACTAATCCAAACAACAGCAAGGCACATGATAATCTGGGCTTTACTTATGAACGTAGTGGGGAAACAGAAAAAGCTTTGGAAGAATTTGAAATATCTGTTAGATTGCAGCCAGATAATTTTAGAGGTTTAGCAAATTTAGGAGTTGCATATGCAAAATTAGGAAGGTATAATGAATCAATTGGTGCATTAGAAAAATCTATTATGGTAAGGAAATACCATAAAACTTATGACAAGCTTGGTTTAGTTTACGTCGAGCTTAATAAGGAAGAAAAAGCTATTTCACAGTTTAAAGAAGCAATAAAAATTAACCCTAGGTATGCAAAAGCGCATAATGATCTAGCTACTGCTTATGGACGTATAGGAGAATTTGATTTAGCATTATTGGAATTTAATGAAGCTATAAGGATTGATAAGGATTATGCAGATGCGCATTATAATCTAGGTATTTTATTGGAGTTTATGGAGCAGAATGATTTAGCAAGGAAAGAGTTTGAGACTGCTTTTAATTTGGAGCCTGAGAATGAATTGTATGGGAATAAAATAGGCAGATAGTATCTAAAGTGCTGAAAAGGTAAAATTTTAATGTTTTAACGCTTTATTTAATGAAAAAGATTATTGTTTTTATGGTGCCTAAACAGCTTTATGCTCACTTTGAAATTTACAATACTATTATCTCCATTAATAATTATTAGTTCTATAGAATTTCATTGATTAATTACTCTTGATATGGCTTTATCTTGCATTTTTTCAAATATTGGTTATTTATTTGGTTTTATTGTCAAATATGAACTCTCACTTTTAGATTTTGACTGACTACTAAGCTACGCTGGCGTTATTAATTTTCAATATAGAAAAGATATAAAGAAATAAAGTAGGGTGTAGGAAATATAGTTCATAATAATTATTTAGTATAAAGTATTTTTAATTATATAGATTTTGTTAAATTAGGCACTATGAAAATTAGTGCAAAAAATTGGAAAATTCATTTTAGAAAGCATTAAATTCAAATAGGAATTGTTATTTTATTATGGAAAATAAAAAAATAAGTTTATTGCTGATTTTTATAGTTTTTTTAAGCGCTTGTTCTGATAAAAATATAGTTTTAATTGATAATGAAGCTGGAAATGTGATTGTTAATGTTGAAACTGCTGATGATGCTGAAGAAAGGGCTTTGGGATTGATGTTCAGGGAGTTTTTAGATGATAAAAATGGCATGTTTTTTGTTTTTGATGATGAAGATTATCATAGTTTTTGGATGAAAAACACCTTAATCCCTTTAGATATTGTTTTTATTTCTGAAAACTTTGAGATTGTTGATATCATCTATGCAGAGCCCTGCAAAACTGACCAATGTGAAAGCTACAAACCAATAAAAGCAGCAAAATATGTTTTAGAAGTTAATGGCAATTTTACAATAGAAAATAATATTAAAGTAGGCAATAAAATAAAAGTAACATAATGGAAATAATTAAAAATACTGAAATAAATGTGGTTAAAAAATGAAGAAAATATTGGTTTTTTTGGCTGTAATTCTTGTTTTTTTAGTTAGTTGTGATGTTGAACCAGAAAGATTACCTAAAGCAGAAAATCAGGAGGATGTAAACCAGGATGATGCAGGACCTGTAATTGAGCCTCAGGAACCTTCTGAAGAGCCTTCAACAGATCCGGATGATACTGTTGTAAACCAAAGAAATGATCAAAAATATGATGAGATTGATGAAGGAATAGGTTTTGCAGGCATTACAAAGCAGCAATGTGTAGAAGCTGGAGGCTATTGGAATGAATG
>CAZTBE010000004.1:0-53322 GCA_964611745.1 uncultured Methanosarcinales archaeon
AGAGAAACAACAGCAGTTATTCCTATGATTATGCCAATCATAGTCAGCCATGACCGTAGCTTCCTACTCCTAAGGTTTTTAATAGAGAAAATAAAATAATCTTTAAGCATTTTTTTACAGCAAAAAGAACTACGTTCGTTTCTTCTTGCGTTTTATCCATCTTCTGTAAGCAAACAATCCTATTACCACAATCAGAATTACAATAAAGATGCCTGCTTTATTGTTGCCTTTAACTAATCCAAATTTTTTTGCTTCCGAATCAGAATAAAGATTAAGCACCAGTTCTATAGTTTCTTTGAAATCATTATTATTTGCATCTTTGTACTCAATCACCACAGGAATCTTTATCTTGTCTTTCTTGTTCTTTTCAATAAACAAATCAAAATCTGCAGTTTCATAATCATCCGAGTCTATATTGCCAATATAAACCTCCTCATTAGATAAGATCCTATAATCCTCACTGGGCATCAATTTCATATTCATAAATTTAATATTTGTTACCCCTTTGTTTACAACCTTAACAACTACCTCTCCAGGCTTAGAAGATTCGTAGATATCAGAATCATCCAATGTAATGCTTAAATCTGGTTTTGCCCCTATTGTGAGGCCTATAGTTACATTTTTTAAATAACCTTTACCTAATTCATCCAGGTAAAACACACTCAATGGAACGTTATAAACACCAGAATCTGCATCTGGTTTTACTAAAACTTTAAATTTAAATTCATACCCTTGCTTAGAATCAATTTTGTAGATACTTTTTTCATTTGTTGAATCTATAGGGACCAATGGAAGATCCCCTAAGCCAAGGGTCACCTTTATGTCTTTCAAAATAGAATCTGCCTTATTTGAGAGTTTTATTTTAACAATGCCGCTTGATCCTGGTTCTAGGGCATCTTTATCCATAGATACAGCTTCTACCGCAAGAATTGCATCATGAGTTTGTATATCTATATTAAAATTATCTGGTTCTATCCATTCATAACCATCAAACTTGTACCTTAACTTCAGCTCATTTTCACCTTCGACAGCATTTTTATCTATCCTAAGTTTGTATTTAACAGTAACTGCGGTTTCTCCAAGCTGCCTCGCATATAGAGCGCCAAGATTTTTTATTGCGCTTTTTCCAGGCTCAAGTGAAAAAGGGTATTCTGGTAACAGTTCTATGACAACATCTTTTGCCTGATCAGCCCCCTCATTTTCAAAATTAAATCTCACATCAACATATTTGCCGGGTTCTGCAGGATCAGGATCCTGATTGACGAAACTTACTCTTACGTCAACATCTTTTGATACTTTTGTCATTACCTGAGCATTTACACTCAAACTAAAAACAATTAATATTAATATTCCAATCAAAATTTTCAATTTTTCCATTTTTAACCACCTTTTCTTCTTTTTGATCGTTTTACAACCATACCGTCTTTAAGGAATTCAATCCTGTCGGCATGATGTGCTACATTTGTGTCATGAGTGACCATGATGATTGTTTTTCCTTCTTTCCTGTTTAAATTTTCCAAAAAGCTCATAACTGTTTCCCCAGTAGTTGAATCAAGATTTCCTGTAGGCTCATCCGCTAAAACAACCTCTGGATCATTTGCTAAGGATCTTGCAATTGCAACCCTTTGTTGCTGGCCGCCTGAGAGTTCAGTAGGTTTATGGCTCATTCTATCACCCAAACCAACCATTTCCAAAATATGTTTTGCTTTCTCAGTCCTCTCTTCACTTTCAATACCTTGAAATATCATGGGCAAAGTGACATTTTCCAAAGCACTTAACGTATTGATTAAATTAAACTGCTGGAATATAAAACCAATCTTCTTCCCCCTTATCTGCGCTAAATCTGATTCTGAAAGCTTTGAAATGTCATGATTCTCAAGATAAATTTTTCCTTTAGTTGGAATGTCTAATGCGCCAACCATATTTACTGCAGTTGATTTACCTGAACCTGATGGCCCCATTATTGCAACAAACTCTCCTCTTTTAATCTCTAGACTCATCCCCCTAAGAGCATTTACCTTAACTTCTCCCATTTGGTAAATTTTCCATACATCATTCAATCTAATAATTGTATCTTTCATTTATTTTAACACCCACAAATTTACACCTGCTTTCTTTATCCGCTTAAACTTATTATCCAGAGTCATTTCCAAAAGATATTTTTCTGCAGTATTCCATGAAATATCAAATTGATTAGCAATCTCTGCAGTAGTTATAATCCCGTCTTTCTTGGAAAAATCCAGAATTTTCCTTTTTAAATTATGTAATTTCATAAGTAAATACCTATTCTTATACTTATTTTATTACCTATGAATAAAACTATGTAATAACATATATTTAAAGGTTGTGATTTGCTATAAACAAGTTTATATTTAGAATGTTTGAATGAAAAAAAATGTTTGTTACTGTTGTAAAAAATCCAAAACCTGTCCAACACACTCTTCCAAGCTTTTTGATGTATCAATTTCAATGCTACCAAAAGGCATAGGAACATATATCGGTTCTTTTTTTAAACAACGGAATTCCACCAATTTTTAATTGGTGGAATGAGTAGTGCTCGAAAACCACTCCTTATTGGTGGAATTCCGAGCATCAAAAACCACCTGAAAGTGAAGCTACTGAAATCATGCCACCCATCTCTGATGGGTGGTTTTTGACAAACCCACCCCAATCTTTAAATTTACCCCAATCTCTTTCATAGCCTCTTTCTTCTAATCTTTGCCTAATAAGCTCTTCAGGAGCAACACATCTTATTAACTTTAATTTTGAATGTGTTTCTTCTGTTAATATTCTATATCTATCAGCCCATCCCTCATTTTGAACTTCAGTTGAATGTTGTGCATTAACCAAAACACTAATACCCCCCATTAAATTATCTCTTGCTTCATTATAAATTATGCGATATGCCGTTGGTCTTACAGTCCCTTCATAAAATTCCCCGCTTCTTTCTGCAGTGTAACCATCAGCAATACTATCTTTGTCAATATATGCCATATGGAAATGATTAATAACGCCAGGACCAGTTCTAACTTCATTATAATCATATCCAGTTGACAAAGTTGTTTTCCCACTACCCGCAATACCTGTAACAATTACTAAAACATGCGGGTTAAGATATAATTTTTCCATTCTATAGTCGTAAATAAGGTTTATTAATAAATTTAACTGAATAGTTTAAATTAATTTTTTATAAAAACATTTAAATTAAACAAATAACTAAGTCTGTACTATGAACTGGAAAACTTTATCACATTCAAGCACCCAAAAAATAGAAGGTATACAAAACAAGAAATTAAGATATTTTATACAGCACAAAATACCATTTAGTCCTTATTACAATAAATTATTCAAAAAAAACAAAATAAATTTTTCAGATATAAAAACAGTAGATGATTTAAAGAAAATTCCTTTTACAATAAAAAAGGATATTGCACCAACAAAAAACAAACCAAAAAAACATGCTGATTTTATTCTACAGCCAACTAAAGATACAATAAAGAAATATTCATCAAAATTAGATTTATTGAAATATTCTTTAAACAAAAATTCTGTCTTTAGTGAATTCAAACCAATTCATTTGCATTTTACAACAGGAAGGACTGCTAACGCTGTACCGTTTCTTTACACATCTTACGATTTAGAAAAATTAAGAGAAGCAGGAAGAAGAATGATGGACATCGTTAATGTTGGAAGAGGTGATAAGTTAGTAAATGCTTTTCCTTATGCACCACATCTTGCATTCTGGGCCACATTTTTTGCAGCAGAAGCTATTGAAATATTTGCAGTGCATACAGGCGGTGGGAAAATTTTAGGTACAGATAAGATAATAAAAACTATTGAGAGTACAAAAGCAAGCTTATTGGCCTTTATTCCAGGCTATGCATATCATTTATTAAGAGAGGCAAAAAACAAGAAAGCTAGTTTTAGCAATGTTAAAAAAATATTTTTTGGAGGTGAAAGAGTTCCAAAAGGATTAAGAGAAAAAATAAAAAGCATGCTAACAAGCTTAGGAAGCAAAAATCCAGAAATATTTGCAACTTATGCTTTTACAGAAGGAAAGATTGTATGGGCAGAATGTAAAGAAAATTCTGGTTACCATCTTTATCCTGATATGGAATTTATTGAAATAATAGATAAAAATGGAGAAAATGTTGGAGAAAATGAGAAAGGGGAGATTGTTTATACAGCATTAGACTTTAGAGGAACTGTTGTTTTAAGGTATAAAACAGGAGACATTGGAAGCATAACAAATGAAAAATGTGTTTGTGGAAGAACAATTCCAAGATTAAGCTCTGAAATCGAAAGAAGCTCTGAAATTAAGGAATTCAATCTAACAAAAGTAAAAGGCACATTAGTTAATTTAAATGCCTTTTTTGAAATATTAAACATAAAAGAAATAGAAGAATGGCAAGTGGAAATCAAAAAAAAGAACAATGATCCATATGAATTAGATGAATTAGTTGTTTATATTGCCCCTAAAAAGAATATTGATTTTATTAAACTAAAATCTAAATTAAAAAATTTATTAAAAGAAAAATTAGAAATTACTCCAGAAATTATTAAAATTGACTTAAATAAATTATTAAATAAACTGGGAATGGAAACAGAGTTAAAGGAAAAGAGGATTGTTGATAATAGGACTAAAACTTGACTAATACGGCCCTTATAGGACTTCCATCTCCATCTTTAACCTTTAAAGGCAGCCCAATAAAGAAATATCTTCCAGCTTTAATTTTTGACAGCTCAAGTCCCTCAACAACTGGAATAGTTTTATTAAACAATATCTTATGCGTCTCATGCCCTGCTTGATTCCTTTCAATACCCAAATTATCAATCCCAATTAATTTTATTTTTTTATTTGCAAGAAATTTTGCCCCTGTTTTATCAAGATAAGTAAAATTCTTATTAAATTTTTTCAAAGCCCTGTTTCTGGTTTTCAACAATACAATATCGTTCTTTTTTATTATTAATCTTTTATTATTAATTTTTTTAAATGTTTTTTTATTGATTAAATCATTGAAATCTTTTATTGTAATTTTATTTTTTATTGAAGAAAAATCCAAAACAACACAATCCCCCATAAACTTGCCAACATCCATATTTTCCATTGTTTTTCCTTTCGCAAGCATATGAAAATAAGCATCAGCATGCGTCCCTGTATGACTCTCAATCTCTAACTTAGATTCATTAGCATTATCTCCTTGCTTTAAGGCACTTGTAATCTTTATCTTTGGTCTTTTTTCTTTCTTATCCTTGTAGATAGCCATATCTTCCCTTATCTCCATAGAAATATCATAGATTTTCATTTTGAGTTGTTTTCCAATAAAGCTGAATAAGACGGTTTCTGAGGTTTATACCATTTTCTACCATCTTTCTCAATCAACCTATCCGCTTCCTTTGGTCCCCAGCTTCCTGGATTATAACTAGAAACCTTTCCATGCTCCCATGATTTAGCTATTTTATCAATAATCTTCCAGGAATATTTTACCATATCCCAGCTAGTGAACAAAGTTTGGTCGCCAATTGTAACATCATAGAGCAATCTTTCATAAGCGTCAGGAGTATTAGGGCCAAATTTACATTCATGGCAGAAATCCATTCTTGCATTATCAACCACCATTTTTTTGCCGGGAACCTTTGCAGAGAATTGCAGAGAAATTCCTTCTTCAGGCTGTATCCTGACTATAAGCATATTTGGCTCTATATTCTTAATATGCTCATTGAATAAAATACCTGGATTTTGCTTAAAAACAATGTTTATTTCCGCAGCTCTTTCCTTTAGCCTTTTTCCTGTTCTTAAATAAAATGGAACGTTTGCCCACCCACCATCATTTATATTTAGTTTCAAAGCAACAAAAGTTTCAGTGTTAGAATTTTTGTCAACCTTTTCTTCATCTCTATAAGCTTTTACTCTCTTGCCATTTATTTCTCCAGAGCCATATTGGCCTCTTACAGCAATTTTATTGACATCTTTTAGTGCAAATGATCTTATAGACCTCAAAACCTTTACTTTTTCTTTTCTTATATCTCCAGCATTCAGGCTTACAGGATATTCCATAGCAGTCATAGCAACTAACTGCAGCATATGATTCTGTATAATATCCTTTAAAGCTCCTGCCTTTTCATAATAGTTGCCTCTTGCCTCTATGCCAAGATCTTCTGCAACAGTAATCTGCACATGGTCAATGTATTTTTTGTTCCATATGGGTTCAAATATGCTGTTTGCGAACCTAAGCACAAGCAGATTTTGCACTAGCTCTTTGCCCAAATAATGATCAATCCTGTAAATCTGTTTTTCTTTGAAAACCTTTTTTATTGATTCATTGAGTTTTTTTGCTGATTTTAAATCACGGCCAAATGGCTTTTCAAAAATAACCCTGTTCCACTCAGAACTAACAACAAGACCGCTTTTCTTTAAATTAGATATTATTACCTCAAAGAAACTAGGTGGTGATGAAAGGTAAAATACCTTATTGCAGCCTGCAGTCTTTGTGCATATTTTTTTTATCAGCTGCTTAAGCCTGTTATACCCTTTAACATCCTGGAATTCAGATTGATGATAAAAAATCTTATTTGCTAATCTTTTCCAAACCTTATTGACAACTTTAAACTTAGAAAATCTTTTTATTGCCCTTAATACTTCTTTTCTAAACTCCTCACTATTTTTTTCTCTCCTGGCAAACGCTATTATCTTTGAATCTTTATGTAAAAGATTTTCAAATTCCAGCTTGTACAGCGCAGGCAGCAGTTTTCTGTTCATAAGGTCGCCAGTTGCGCCAAAGATTGTAATTACACACGGTTCGGTCTTAGTTTCCATTTTACTTCTTTTTTACAGCATGGCCCCCAAACTCCCGTCTAATTGCAGCTATTGTTTTTTTACCCAAAATAAATCTCTTGCTTTTGTCCTGCCTTATTTTTGTAGCAACCTCAAAAGCAGGAGCATAACCTTTCACTGACTTTGCTGTTTTTTTAAGCTCATCAATAGTAACACTTCCAATTTTTGGACTTATACTCTTAAAATCTGATCTTTTAAGTGCAACATTCGCCAAATCCATCAGCCAACTGTTTATCACGCTTGCAGGTTTCCAAACAGAAGTAGCTTTGACAATATCAATTGGTTGCTTAAACTTGCTAAGCAGCTCAACACCTTCTGCTAACCCCTGTAGATACACATATTCAATCATATTATGCACACTTTTTACAAAATGTCCTGCTCCCACATTTCCAAAATAGCCATAGCCATTTTTAGCAGACAAAGCCTTGCAGAAAGGTTCTATATGCTTAAACTGACTTTTAGTGCCGCCAACCATTAAAGTATACCCATTTTTAAGGCCCCAAATGCCTCCAGAAACACCACAATCAAAAAAATAAACCCCTTTCTTCTTACACAATTTATCATGTTTTTCTGCATTTTCATAAAAATCATTTGCACCATCAACAATAATATCTCCCTTATTCAGCAACAGAAGCAATTTTTTTATCATATCATCTGTAACTTTACCAGCTGGCAGCATCAGCCAGATAATTCTTTTGCCCTTTAACTTACCAACTAGCTCTTCAACACTAAACGCAGGAACAGCACCTTTTCTTGCAATCTGCTTTACCTTTTCCGGGCTTCTGTTATATGCAATAACATTAAACTTATGCTTAAGAAGACGCTCTACCATATTAAAGCCCATTCTTCCTAATCCAACAAAACCCAGTCTCATTTATACACCCCCTTAATTTTATTTTTTAAATTGGTCTTTTTTAATTAACTTTTATTAATTTTAGTTTAAAATATTGGATTTATTTTTATTATGTAGTTATTATTGAAGTTAATTTTTATTTTATTGTATATAAAATAAGTAGTATTTAAATAATATGCCTTTAACCTATAAAATGTAATGAAATTTCCAAAAATTGCATTATTCTGCATTGTTCTATTATTTTTAGTCTCAGCATGTAAAACAATAGAAGAGGAACCAAAAGAAAAAATTGTAGAGTTCGGAAAGACCATAACATTTGATTATGCAGCAGGATTTGACAATGGAACTTTATTTGATACCTCTTTTGAGATAGCTGCAATAGAAGCAGGCATTTACAATCCTGACAGAATTTATGAACCAATTACTCTTGTATATGGTGAAGGTACATTTTTTCCCGGTTTAGAAGAAGCATTGCTTGGAATGAAAACAGATGAGACAAAAAATGTTAGAATTCCTCCAGATAAAGCCTATGGGGTATTTATAGAAGACTCAACAAGAGTTTTGCCTAAAAACTCCATCAAAGGAACCGGTGAAATAAAAGTTGGCCAGATGATAGAGATTGTAGCACTTGAAGGCCAAAGAGTACCTTCTTATATAAAAGAAATAGGAGAAGAAAACATAACTGTTGAATTAAAAAACCATCCTTTAGCAGGAGAATATATTCAGTTTGCGATAATAGTTAAGAGTATTGAGTAAATTCTAATAATAATTTTTTATCATAATTTCATTTTCAATGAATCAATTTGTTATTATTTTAGTTTCTAAATTTAATTGTAACCGTTTTTAATTTAATTATTGAATCATTTATTATTATTTTATTGAAAACTAGTATTTTATTTTTTAGTGTATTTTAATTATTGTATGCTTCAATTGGATTTAATTCCTTTTACTTTGTTACTTTACCAGTCAAACTCCTCAACATATGCCCAGTAATCTCCAAATCATAAAATTTCTTTAACTCTAATCTGCCTTTAACACCAACAACCAGTGGATAAGTTCCAAACTGCCTGCAGAAAGTAGTATTGCCGTCATAAATCTCTGTATAACAATCTTTAAGCACAACACCTTTTGGAGCAATTCTTTGAAGCATTGGCCAATCAATTTTCTGCCTTATGTCATTTCTCCATTTCCAATAATATTTTCTATTCTTTTTCAAAAATTTATTCCCGCATTCCTTAAAAAGTGAAGTTCCCTCAAATATTGCAACCTGCCTTATATTAATCCTGCGCAGCATTAAGCCATCATCATAAATCTTCTTTAGCCATTTCATATTCTCTTCATGAGTTTTTTTGCTTTCCTCTTTCAACCCAAAAATTAAGTTGATGCCGGGTAAGTATTTAGGCATTCCATTTTCTCCTCTTTCTGCGCCATACTTATTAAGGATTTTTATAGCCTCATAAGCTATTTTTGGAGAACTGTTCAGCATATTTTCTTTAACAACAACTTCATCAAAACTCTCAACTCCAAAGGCAGCTATATTTCCAGGAGTACAATATTTAACAATAGCTTTAGTTATTTCATGATTTTTATCTGCAACAACCTTTACTGGATTTACATTATCTATATGTAAAACTTTTATGTCCTTACATTTTTTTCTAATCTCCTTTAAAAGCCCAATAGCCTCTGGAAAGGTATAGAAACAATTCTGTTTTCCCAATCTAAAATACCTGCAGCCTAATTTATAAAATTCAATAATTTCTTTCAAAATATCCCCTTTATCCCTGAACTCAACATTGTTTTTTAACGGCTCTATACAAAAGCTGCATTTCCCTACATCACATCCATGCCCTGTCTCAATCTCAATCATCCTGTAATCAGGAATCTGTGTAACAATTTTTGCCCCATCGACTGCATATTCTTTAACCTCATCATAGGGAAAATTAAACATTTGCTTATTAACATCATCAAAAACATCTAAATCTGCTTTCTCAAAAAACTTACCGCCATGCAACTGGGTGCCAAAAACAGCAGGCCCTGTAAGTATTTTTTTGCATTTGAGGTCTTTAATTAATGGTATAAGCTCTTTTAAGGTTCCAGGCATTGCAGAAAGATATTTCCCAGGAACATGAACACCTAAAACAACAATTAAAGTATCAGTTTCTTCCAATATTTTTTTAATATTCTTATAATTGATTGTTAAATTGTATATTTTTATATTTGTTTTTTGAGACGATTTTGTTTCTTTTAATGTAGAATTATATTTTTTCCATAACCTTAAATCGTCAATTGTCAAATAATTAACATCCTCATTAAGATAGCCAGCTATATACCTTGGATATGCCCCTAAATAAGGTGGAACTCCTAATCCTGCTGGCTCATCAGTATAGCAGTCTAAAATTGTATATCTCATGCTTAAAAGTAACATTTGCGCTATTAAAAAGGTTTTTATTTGGCTAACATTTACATAAAATACAAAAACATTTATATTACCTAAAATCAAATAAAGATCATTATGGGAGTAGTTTTAATATCAATACTTATAGTATTTTTACTCTTATTCCTATTAAATTTCTATAGAGATCCAAAAAGAAAAATACCTAAAGGCAATAATATAGTAAGCCCTGCCGACGGCAAAGTAATCAATATATTAAAAATAGAAAAAGATAAAACAATAGTTAATAAGGGGTTTCTTGGAAAAATACAAACCTTAACAAAGGATATAGCAAAAGAATGTTATGTCATTTCAATATTCATGTCGCCTTTTGATGTGCATATAAACAGGGCCCCGATTGATGGAAAAATAGCCTCAATAAAACACGAAAAAGGAAAATTTTTTGCAGCATTCAACCTCAAAAAATCTTTAATGAATGAAAAAAACGAAATAATAATGAAAAACAGGAATATTGGAAAAATAAAAATAATACAGATAGCAGGTTTTCTTGCAAGAAGAATAATTTGCACTGTAAATAAAAATGAAAAACTTAATAAAGGGCAGAGAATTGGAAAAATTGTACTGGGTTCGCAAGTTACATTAATATTGCCCTCAAAAAAAGTAAATCTTAAGATTAAGAAAAAACAAAAAGTAACTGCTGGAGAAACAATAATTGCTGGGTTAAGATGAATTCAAAGTTAATGTTTTTTTCAAATTTCCTTAAAAATCCCACAGAAGTAGCAGCTATCGCTCCAAGTTCGAAATATTTAATAAATAAGATAATTAAAAATATTGATTTTAGCAAAACAAAATGTATTGTTGAGTATGGTCCTGGTGTAGGAACTATAACAAAAGCAATATTAGAAAAGCTAAATCAAGATGCAAAATTAATTTGCTTTGAATCAAACTCTAAATTTTGCTCATTTCTTAATAAAAACATGAATGACTCAAGATTGGTCGTAATAAATGACACAGCTGAAAAACTTAATTTCTATCTTGAAAAACTTGATACAGGCAATATTGATTATGTATTATCGGGCATCCCTTTCTCTTTGATTAAAAAAGAAACTAAAAAAGACATTATTAAAAAGACAGAGTGTATCCTAAGAGAAAGTGGCAAGTTTATCATATACCAGCAATATAATTGGCATTTAAAAAAATATCTGGATACTTGTTTTAAAAACATTTCAACAGAAGTAGAGATCAGAAATATACCTCCAACTATGTTATATGTCTGTGAAAAAACATGAAAATAAGAATTAAAAAAAGAAGAATCTCAATAACCCTAACATTTTTGAGATTATTTCTGGCATTTATATTATTCTTTATTATTATTTCTGGAGAACAGGACATAGCTGTTTTTCTTTTTATCGTAACAGCATTCTGGTCTTTCTTTGATCATTTTATATACAAAAAACAGAAATCACAATTAAAATCCATAACAGATTTATTGGCAGATAAATTACTGATAAACCTTACTGCAATAGCTTTGGTAATAGCAAATTTACTTCCATTCTGGGTTATGTCAGTTTTCCTTGGCAGAGACTTGCTTACAATTATAGGTGGGGCATATTTATTTTATAAAGATATCAGAAGAGAATTTGAAGCTACCCTCATAGGCAAGATAACCTTATTCTTCCAAATAATAGCCTTAATTCCCGCAACTCTAGGAGAAATAGATTGGGTTTTGATATGGACTGCAACAACTCTAACAATAATTTCAGCAATAGAATTATTCTTTAAATCAGAATTTAGATTGACAAGAAAAACAGACATAAATGAGTTTAGAATTTCAAAATTACTAAAACTTGCGGATATTTTTACTCTGGTAAATGTTGTTTTTGGATTGCTTGCAATACTTTTTGTAATAAATGAAAACTACATTTTTGCAATAAGCTCGCTTTTCTTGGCGGTGATAGCCGATTATGCAGATGGAAAATTAGCAAAAAAACTAAAACAGCAAAACACTTTTGGAAAGGAATTAGATTCTTTAGCCGATACGATATCTTTTGGAGTAGCACCTGCAATTTTTGGTTTTTCATTAATCCAGACCCCATTGGCAATAGCATCCTTTACAATTTTTTTATTTTGTGGTATTTTAAGGCTCGCAAGATACAACATAATGGATACACCAGACAGCTATGAGGGAATGCCTATAACATTAAATGGCATAATAATACCGGCATTGTTCTTGTTTAAGATGCCTGTAGATTTCTACCCATATATCTATATCCTGTTGGGAATATTGATGGTGTCAAATATAAGGTTCAGAAAAATCTAAATTCTGGATTTTTTTATAATCAAATGTTTATATACCTCTACAATCATATACAAATAGGTCAGTACAGCAATTAAAACCAATATCTGAGATTTATACACAAAATCAATAACTATGGCAATTATTGCAACATATGAGATTCCAACAACAACCTTCCCTAAAGCGCTTGAATGTACATCTTTAAATTTTGAAAGATAAGTCGTTTTTGTAACTAACAGGATAATAGAGGGCACCAAAAATAATATAATCCAAAATGAATTCAGGATGCCAGCTGCGTAAAAAGCAAGGTATGACGATACTATTAACATAAAATCAGTAAAAGCATCATAAATCCTCCCAAACTTTGTAATTTGTTCTGTTATCCTTGCTGATACCCCATCTAATTTATCCAACAGTACTATGATAGCAAAAACCGCCAATGCGAAATTTGACTTTGATTCTATCACATTAATTATGAACAGTGGAATCAGTAGAAGCCTGAATGTCGTTATTATGTTGGGTATATTGAGAATATTTTCTCCCATGAGCTTACCCATTTTTACAAGATAATCTAAGCCGGAAACTACCGTTATTATAACTGCTATGAGCATAAACAACCAATTCAAAGGTATGCTGAGAATAACTGTCAGTATGGCTATAATCTGCGATACAGTTTTTATTTTTCCAAGTTTACTTGCACCGATGACAACTTTTTTTGGTAGAAAAAATAGTCTTGCCACTGTAATAATTAATTCTCTGGAAATAATGATAACAGCCATCCATAATTGTATTCTCCCAATTAGGAATATTAATGCTGCAGATATTAACAATTTATCTGCGATAGGATCTATTATCTTCCCTATACCGGTAATCTGCTGTTTTTTCCTTGCAATGTATCCATCTAGTGCATCTGATAAAGATAAAATTATGAAAATAAATGCAGCAATATAATCCCTGTAAGGTATATCCATCAAAAGAAAAATTACGAACACAGGAATTAGAAGAATCCTGATATAAGTTATCTGATTTGGAATTGAAAAAACATCTTTCATTTTTCTGTGAATTAATCAAAATAACAATTTTTATAATCCTTATATAATTTTCTATTTACCCCAGGTTGGTGCGAAAGTCGGTGCTTGTGCGTAATTTGCCAATTCTTATAGCTCCGCAGGATTGTGCTGTTCGACCTGAGCGAAGCGAAGTTGAGAGGAATGCTAAGGCTTCGCACAAGCACGAATTAGATTTTTGCACCAACCTCTATTTACCAGTTTATTTAAAGGATGCTTTAAATCCTCACATCCCTTAGAGAATAAACTAGTTTCATCAAATCCGATGTTTGTTTTTCAATATTCTTAGAGCCCTTTTTTAAATAAATAAGTTTCCCTATATTTAATGTTGTTGTAAAAGGAATGTACGATGATTTTATACCTACCGGGAGGATGGGGATTTTTGTTTCTATTGCCAGCCTGACAAATCCGGTTTTAAAATTTTTGGCTAGCATTTTTTTATAATTTCCCTCTGGAAAAATACCTATAATTTTATTATTTAGAAGATATTTTTTAATTTCATTATATGCCTGCTTTGAATTAAATAAAGGAATACAACCAGCCCACTGCCTGCAAACCATATCCCCTAAAAACCACCAAGTGGGTTCTGCAATAAAATGTATCTTTTTATTTAGTTTCTTTATCATTATGTAAAGTATATAAAATGGGTCTATAAGTCTTTCATGATTTGAAACTACTATGAATGGAGGTTTACTCGGAACATTTCCTATGCCCCTGATCCTTTTTGTTAAGATACAACAGATAGGATAAATCCAAATTTTAGATATGGGATAAACCATTTAATAGCACTCAACTCTCCATGATTTTGTTTTCATTAAATTAAAAATCTTCCTAAAAATATTTTACAGGTTTTTATCATCAAATGAAACTAAATATAAAGGCTTTTTTGACATTTTGACCATAACTTTCTGTCTTGCTTTGAATTTATGCTCTCTGCTCAAAGAGTCGGCTATTAAAATGCCATTACCAACTTCAAATATAACTCCTATCCTTTCATTTTTACTTAAAATTCCATTAACCAAATAACATTTTGCGGAAACTTTTCCACAATACGGCTCCCTTACCAAATATTCAAATTTATTGGAATTTAATGGCAATATTTTCCCACCAGCGCTTTTAATCCATGCATTGCTTCCGGCAGCTGTAGAAACCAGAACCCCGCTGCTTTTCTGCTTTTCCTTTTTCCATCTTAAGAGAAGAAAGTATCTTGCTGTATGGTGCTGTTTTTTTGACGCTATATAAAATTCATTTAATGCAAGCTCGGAAATCTTTTTATTTCCTATATAAGCCTCCAGCCTTTGAAGTTTTTTTGTTTTATAATCATTATTCAAAATTCTTTTAAATTTCCTTTTAAAATCTTTTTTTGCAGCTGTCATAAAAAAGCCTTCCTTATATTTTGGGTCAGAATTGACACCCAGCACAGGAGTTTTGTCAAAAATAAAATGAGAAGTCCTCAGAAAAGTCCCATCTCCGCCAACGGATATTACCCAATCTTTATTTTGAAATAACTTTTTATTCAGTTTTTCTCTTTTAGAAAGTATATAGCTAATTTTATATTTTTTTAAGGTATTTTTAACTATTTCTAATGTTGATTTTTCTTCTTTACTTAGTGGTTTGGTGTAGACCACTAAAATATTTTTTAATTGCATAATGGATAAGAATATCTAAAGATTAATAAAATTTTGCTTTTAAATTTTAGTTTACTTTCTGATCTAATGGAGTTACAGATAAACCCCGTTCGCTGTGATTGTGAAATTGAAACGGTTTTCCCATAATAGTCAATTCTGCCTGTTCAATCATAAAATCAAAGGTATCATCAATACTCTTCCTTTTTTCGTGTAATTCTTGGGCTGCCTCATAAGCTCTTTTTACAAGTTCATCAGGATTGGTATCGGCTATCACAACCGTATCATTTTCCTTCCTTATATAGTCTTTATTTATAGCTTCCAAGTATTCACTTATACCCCCAGATCCTTTTAAAATAGCAATAACTCTCCCACCAAGTTCGCGAGCTATTGCAGCTTCATGATTAGTTCCAGCATCACCATCCGAAAAAAATGCAATTCTGCTAGTATAAAGGTTCGGCAGATCCCTTTGTACAAACCTTCTATTAGGTGACCTATGTGTAATATTAAGATAAAATATTACATTGTAAGGGTCTAAAGGTTTCATATCCCATTCGTTTACTAAGGATTCGTTAATTCCTTGAAGGGAAGTTACAACTTTCATATATTCAATAACATGAAAAGATTCACTACCCACCGGACTTATACCAACTAAAATTCTTCCCTCAACCATACTCACCCCATGAGCTGCTTGATGCGGAATCCCGGGGGAAGCTCCTGTAATTCCAATGATTCCTCTTTTAGCAGTTTCTTGTCCAATAATAATTGTTTTCTCTACAGTATCCTTATACTGTCCTATGTCCTTCGGCTCATAATCTCCATAAGCTGACCCAAAAAATCCTGCAACAATCTTGTCCTTAGGAATAGGTGTTGGTTTATAAATTCTTAATTGAGAATCACGATAAAAAACCCCCCCATCACTTAATTGAGGTATAACAAATGTCCCTGTCTGATAATTATCCATTTTTAAATTATTTAAGAATCCATATCCCTATATAAATTTAACTTATACAGTTCTCAGAATTCTATATAACTATGTTGTTTTCTCCATCCCCTTCACAATCATAACCAAACCCTTATTAACCGGACATTTAATCCCATATTTTTTACCTAACTCAACTACTGCTCCATTTAAATAATCAATTTCTGTATGCTTGCCCTTAATTATATCCTGATACATTGAAGATAAATTCTTAGAGCCTTTAATCCCTTCATTTATTTTTTTGACAAAATCAAAGTCAAATTTAACACCATCTTTCTCAGCAACCTTTAAACATTCATCTACAATAAGTTTTTTCAATGGATTAAGATTTTCATCAGAAATTCTATTATTATCAACACGCAGAATAGCAGACACAGGATTTAACACACAATTAACGATTAATTTCTTCCAGATATCTTCCTTTAAGTTTTCAGAAACATTAGCCTTTAAACCACATTTACTAAAATTCTCAGCCAAATCCTTGCTTACAGGACTTTTCTCAATTGCATTATAGCCCAAATTATTGAATTGAATTATCCCAGATTCCAAAAAAGTCGCACCTACAGCAGTAATTCCCCTTAAAACAAGGCATTTATCCTTGACAATCTCTTTTACAATATCTTCACTATTCAAACCATTCTGCAAACAAAGAATTACTGTATTTTTTTTCATTAATTTTATTATTGGTTCTATTGCCTTTTTATTGTCATATACTTTAGTTGTAAGCAATATCAATGTGTTGTCTTCTATTTTTTCTATTGCTACTGCTGCTTTTAATCTGTATGCAGTATTTTCTTTGCCAGTAACCTTTAAACCATCTTGATTCACCTTATCAGCATGCTCCTGCCTTCCAACTAATGTAACCTCATTTAGCTTTGATAATTTCGCTCCATACAGGCTTCCAACAGCCCCGGCTCCCAATACAATTATTTTCATTTTTCAATACCAACGTAGTTGGTGCCGGACGTAGTCCGAGCATTTTTTATTACAATTTTTTCATTGAATTTCATATTATTATTTTTTAGTTTTATTTATTATTTTTAAATTATTGTTTTAATTATTATTGAACTTATTTTTTAATTATTTTATTTTGAATATTTTTTATTGAATTTTTAATTATTGTACTACTATTCATTATAGAAAAACTACTCAATCAAAATTGCAACTTTGCCGGGCATTGCCTGCTTTGCTTTTTGTTCATCACTTTTCCCATCAATAATCTCAACATCACACTTAAACTCATCCTTAAAACTATCCAATGAACTTTTCAATGCTTCTGCTTCTTTTTTCCTGTCAACAACAACCTTTGGCAGTTTAGTCTCATCTTTCACCAGTCTGGGAACAATTTTCGAAATCACCTTGATATAAATGTCTAAATCACTTTTAGCAAAACCTTTTATTATCTCTCCAACATTTCTGGTTTTTTCTAGTCCTTTCTTTAGCTTCCTGATAAAATCATACTTCCATGCCTCAGCAACAAAAATCCTTATCCTGCTTGGCTTCTCTATCTTCGCAAGTCCAATAACAGAATAAATGTCTTTTTTCGTAGTTTCCAAAACTTCTTCTAAAGCCTCTGCTTCTTTGTCTATTTTGCTTTCATCATAGCCTGGCCACTTTTGCAGAGAAGCAAAACCTTTGCATTTTATCATGATCCACAACTCTTCAGAAATATGCGGAATAAAAGGATTCAGCAGTAATATAAGATTTTTTACACACTCACCAAACACTTTCTTATTGCCGTTATATTTGGAAAGTTCATTTACAAGCTCCATTATTTTCCCGATAGCCAGATTATACTTGAAATTTTCAATATTCTCAGTAACATTTTTTATTGTAGAATGCATCTTGCTCAAAACAAATTTGTCTTTTTCATTCAATTTGTCCTTGCCATAACCCTCTAATGAGAGATGCATAAGATTGTCATTAACTAAATTATAGATCCTATTCAAAAACCTGAATGCTCCATTTACACCTTTATCATTCCATTCTAACTCTTTTTCTGGCATAGCTGCAAAAAGTATAAACAATCTGCCAGTATCAGGGCCGTATTTCTCTGTTATCTCAGAAGGATCAACTACATTCCCTAAACTTTTGCTCATCTTTGCCCCATCTTTAATGACCATGCCTTGAGTCATAAGCCTGGAAAAAGGCTCATCAACTGTTACTAAACCCAAATCCCTCAATGCTTTTGTAAAAAACCTTGCATATAATAAATGCAATATAGCATGCTCTATGCCCCCTATATACTGGTCAACAGGCATCCAATAATTTGCAATTTTTTTGTCAAATGGAAGCTTGGTTTCTCTAGGGCTGCAATACCTTAAGAAATACCATGAACTGTCAACAAAAGTGTCCATTGTATCTGTTTCTCTGCGAGCCTTACCTTTACATTCAGGACATTTTGCTTCAATAAATTTCTTAGAGGTCTCTAAAGGATTTCCAGAACCTGTAAACTTAACATTCTTTGGGAGTTTAACTGGCAATTTCTCATATGGCACAGGAACAACACCACATTTATCGCAGTAAATCATTGGAATTGGTGTCCCCCAATAACGCTGCCTGGAAATTAACCAGTCCCTTAATTTATACTGCACAGTCCTTTTTCCAATCTTTCCTTTTTCCATCCATTTTGATATTGGTTCAATAGCCTCCCTATTATTCATACCAGAAAACCTCCCGGAATCAAACAAGATTCCATCTTCTACAAATGCACGGCTTGCTTTGCTTGCATCAATCTTGCTTCCATCCTCTGAAATGACAAATTTTAACGGAATTTTATATTTCCTTGCAAACTCAAAATCCCTTTGATCATGGGCATCAGCCATGACAATTCCGGTTCCATACTCAGTTATAACAAAATTTGCAAGATAAATTGGAATTTCTTCACCATTAACAGGGTTTATTGCATACTTTCCCAAAAAGCAGCCAATCTTGTCTTTGCCTTCCGGAGTTGTCCTTTCTGCTATTGATTGCTTTTTTATCTTCTTTATTGTTTCCAAGACTTCTTTTTCATATTTTGTCCCTTTAATCCATTCTAAAACCAAAGGATGCTCAGGAGCAACAACAATAAACGTTACACTATAGACTGTATCTGGCCTAGTTGTAAAAGTTGGAATTACCTTTCCGGAATCTTTTAGTTTAAAGAAAATCTCAGTACCATAGCTTTTCCCAATCCAATTGCGTTGCATTGTCTTAACTCTTTCAGGCCAATGCTCTAATTTATCCAAGTCCTCAAGTAATTGATCAGTATATTTTGTTATCCTGAAGAACCATTGCTCTAATTCTTTTTCACAAACATCATTCTTGCATCTCCAACACTTTCCATCCTCAACCTGCTCATTAGCCAGAACAGTATTGCAGGAACTACACCAATTTACAACAGAATTTTTTCTATAAGCAAGCCCTTCTTCATAAAATTTCAAGAAGATCCACTGGTTCCATTTGTAATAATCTTCTGTACAGCTTTGTATCTGCCTTGACCAGTCATAACTAAATCCTAAACTTTTTTGTTGTTTTTTAATTTTATCAATATTGTCCAAAGTCCACTTTTCCGGATCAACCTTATTTTGTATTGCGGCATTCTCAGCAGGCAGCCCAAAAGCATCATAACCCATTGGGTAAAGAACATTAAATCCTTTCATTCTCTTGTACCTTGCAAGAGCATCCCCTAAAGAATAATTCCTCAAATGCCCCATATGGAGTGATGAGGAAGGATAAGGATACATCTCCAGGCAGTAGAATTTCTTCTTTTTCTTATCTTCTTTAACTATAAATATCTTTTTCTCTTCCCACTTCTTCTGCCATTTCTTGGATATTTTATTAAAGTCTACCATAGTACTTTAAAAACAAGAATTATTTAAATTGTTTATGGTTTAGAACTTCTTAAACTGCGCCAAAGTGTCTATCAGATCAACATGCCCCAAGAATATTGCTCTGCAGCAGTATCTTTCTAAGCCTAATTCATCTAAAGCTTTTTTCTTCTCTTCCCCTTTCTCAAGTTTTTCCTGGAATTGCTCCCATAAATGGCCTATTGGTTTGTTACAGCTCCAACATCTTACTGGAATAATCATTTTTTATTCACCCGTTTAGTATTTGTTTTCAACGATAACTTTTCTGTCTTTTTGCACGAGCTTGCCCATGCCTGTTTGGTTTTGATGATTCTTTAAATCTTGAATCTGCAACTAAGAGGTTCCTGTCATAATTCAAAAAATCTTCTTTTAACTTATCGTTTTTTGAAAATTCTACAAGACTTTTTGCAATAGCCAGCCGGGATGCGTCTGCCTGGCTGGAAATCCCGCCACCGCAAACATTCACTTTAATATTTACTTTATTTATTAGGTCTCCTGCAATTATTAGTGGTTCCATTAATTTCAACCTTGAAAGTTCTGGCTCATAAAAATCCAGAATAATATTATTCACCTTTACAATGCCTTTTCCAGATCTTATTGTAGCTCTTGCTATTGCTCTTTTTCTCTTTCCTGCAGCAGTTACTATTTTCATATCTTAGCTCCAATATGTTTACAAATTTCTTTTATTGTAATATATTTTAGATTTGGAATTTTTTCAACATTAGCGCTTTTTATAATATCAATCTTTTGATTTTTCAGGTTCTCAGGAATCCCAATATGGCACTTTATATTATCAAATGCAGTTCTTCCTCTTTCTTTTTTATAAGGCAACATCCCCCTTATAGCTCTTTTAACAAATCTGTCAGGCATCCTGCGGGTAAAAGGTCCTTTAGCAGGTATACCCATTTTTAATTTAGTATCATAATCTTCAAAGATTCTGTCTCTATCACCAGTCATAACACAGCTTTCACAATTAACAATATCTATCTTTTCCCCTAACAATGCGTTTTTAGCTACATAAGTCCCTAATCTTCCTAATATCAAGTTGTTTGCATCGATTATCATCTTAACCAATTACTCTAATTTTTTTCCCATTAGGTTTTTCCTTACTTAGATCCAATAAAGGAACTATTTCTGCTCCAGACCTCTCTATCTTATCCTTTGCCTGATCTGAAAATTGATAAGCAGATATAGTAAGTTTATGATTCAGCATACCACTGCCCAAAACTTTGCCTGGAACAATTATAATCTCATTTTCTTTTGTGTATCTGCTTATTCTGGATAAATTTACAACTCTCCTGTTCCTGGTAGGCCTTTCCAAATCCAAAGCAATCCTTTTCCATAAGTTTACAGACTGCTCATTACTTCTTTTCTTCAACTCCATAATTAAATCCCTAAGCAATGGATTTGTAGTGCCTGTTCGTTTCATTTTTTATGATTATTATTTTATAATTTTAGCCAGATTATTTGAGCGCTTTTACTGTTTCATTAAATTCATCAAAAGTTTCATCAAAAATTTTCAAAGCCTGGTTTAAAATCTCTTTGCAGCTTAACTGCCCCCAGGATTCCATGTAAAAAATAATATCATTATCGTATTTGACCTTGACTTCTCCATTTGATACTTCCTCTACAACACCTGCAAGGTCATACTTAAACAGATTATCCTTAATAACTTCAAGCTTTCCATTTTTTATCTCAAAAATATTTCCATGAGTTTTTTCCACAACCTCTTCAGGGTTCTTTACATTCCCTACCTCTATTATTGGCTTGTGCTTGTAATATGCAAGGCATGGACTCCATTTAGCATGCTCCTTTCCCTTGCCTAAAACAGCAGTAGCTTCTAATTCCAAAGACTGGCCTTTTAGCAATTTTACAATGGGCATTTTTGGATTAACTGGTTTTACTGCAGAATCCTTGCTTTTAAGTTCAGAAGCATAAATTATTCCAGATCCCTTTGATGCCTTTAGAGTAAGTTTAAGCTGACATCTTGCACAACCTTCGCCTTTACATTTGCATTTTTCAGGTAAATTGTATGATTTTAAATCTGTTGTTAAGGATACCAAGCCTAATCTGTGTGCTACCATCTCATCATACATAATGGAATTGTTTTTCCTAAACTCTACATCTTCAATAGCCATGACAGGTACTTCATCTACCATAATCCTCCTTAATGTATTTGCAAAAGCAGGTGTCGCATCCTTAATAATAAATGAAACTTTTCCTTCTTCCTTATTATTTGACAAAACTCTTATTTCCATTTTAGCACCTCACTTATACTCTCCTTCCTCGCCTTCCTCCCTTCTTACGACAGCCATCGTGCGGCAGAGGAGTAACATCTTCTATTAAACCAATTCTTAAACCCATTCTTGATAATGCCCTTATAGCAGCCTGTGCTCCGGGTCCAGGTCCAGTAGAATCATTATGTCCACCAGGCGCCCTTATCTTAACATGAATTGAATTTATTCCTTTTTCTATAGCTCCTTCAGCAGCCCTCTTAGCAGCAATCATTGCTGCAGTTGGAGAACTTTCCATCCTGTCGCTCTTAACAACCATTCCCCCAGATGCTTTGCTTATTGTTTCTGTTCCAGTAATATCTGTTATATGGATTATAGTATTGTTATATGATGCATAAATATGCGCAATTCCCCATCTTTCTGCCATTTTATTTCTTCTCAACCTCTGCTTTCTTTGTTTTCTGCTTTTTCGCTTCTTTTTTGTCCTTTTGCTTTTTCAAATCATGAGTAGTTGGAACTTTAGTCTCTTCTTTTTCTTCAACAACTTTCTTAGTCTTTTCTACTACTTTTTCATCAGCATCCTCTGCTTTTGTTTCTTTTTTCTTTAATTCTGCTTTATCCTTTTCTGCCTTTTCTT
Organism: uncultured Methanosarcinales archaeon; assembly: GCA_964611745.1. Lineage (GTDB taxonomy): Archaea > Nanobdellota > Nanobdellia > Woesearchaeales > GW2011-AR4 > JACPJP01. Next base: position 22,770 of record CAZTBE010000004.1, read on the forward strand.
TGGATTTTTTCTCTGCTGTTTTCTTTTTTTGCACCAACCGTATAGCATGGCTTGCATTGGAAAGAATAGAGCCCTGAGAAAATTGTATACTGTTCTCCTCTCCTAATGGAACAAGATAGGATGGTGCTGTAATTCTTTTTTCACCTAAAGATATATGTTCATGAACAATAAATTGACGGGCCTGTCTAAGGCTGCTGGCCAGGTTTTTCCTGTAAACTAAAGTTTCCAACCTCCTTTCCATAACATCTTTTAATGTTAAAGATAATACGTCTTCCAACTTTGCATCCTTGCCAGTTAAACCCAAAAATGAAAGTTTTGTCAAAAGTTGGTTCCTTTCTTTCTCTACCTGGGGGTTTTTAATAGTGACAAGATTTTTTGCTTGAGTGGTAAAATTCTTTAGAATTGAATTCATCTTCCATATTTCATATTTCCTGTTTAATCCATATTCTTTCAGCAGTTCCTGCTCTGCCAAAATTCTTTCTTTTTGCCATGGATGTGACGGTTTTGAAAATTTTTTTCTTTGTTTTTTAGGAGATCCCATTTTGATTTATTTTTTCATTATTTTTCTTTTTGATTTTATTTATTGTTATTTTTAATTGTTCAAACTTTATCTGGTTTTGCTGCTGCTTTTTTAGCTACTCCCAAAGATACCTTGCCTTTATTTTTTCTAAAATTTGATTTTGTTCTTTGTCCTCTAACAGGCAATCCTATACCATGCCTAACCCCTCTATAAGACCGGATCTTTTTCATCCTCTTAATGTCGTTTTCTTCTGCAAAGGATAAATTTCCAGTAAAAAGGTGATAGTCTTTTCCATCTTCATAATTTTTTCTTCGGTTAAGCATCCAGTTAGGGACATTATACTTTGACAGGTTGTTCAAAATATCATCAAGCTTTTTAACTTGCCCATCATTTAAGTAACCGGCTTTAATCATTTTATCAACGCCGGCAATATTACAGATTAGATTAGAAAACATGAAACTTACTCCTTTGATCTTTTTCAGCGCATTGCCTATGGCTTTATTTCCATCAAGATCTGTATTTGCGATTCTTACAAAGTACTTGAAATTATCCTTTTGCTCTTTACTTTCCTGAACTTTCTGTTCTGCCATGCTTAAAAACCTCTGGTTTTTGGCACACTAGAAAATGCATGCATTTTCGGTGTACGGGAAAACTTTGTTTTCCTAGTATCCTGAAAATTCATACTGAATTTTCATGATTTTAAAATCAAACATACTCACTTCGTTCGTAGCATCAAACAAACAATTAATGTTGTTGTTATATACCTGTTTGTTTGATACAATAGCCGAGAATATAGCACTTAAAGCAACCCTAAAAGCGCTCTAAATTATGAACTCGGGCTTGATTTTTGTATTTAGAAAATGTGCCTGCTTTATAAACCTTACGATTGAATATTAATTGTTTTCTTATTATTGTATGTATTTAAAATATAAGAAGTATATCCTTTTAATAATTAACCAAAATCTCTACATTTTTGCCAAAAATATTCTTTAAATCCTCAAATATTGGCTCCTTGATGAAAACCTTTGGAGGTATTTCAACTTTTGATAATGACTTTTCAAGCTCCTGCAAAGAACTTTTTTGTGTAGTTCCCAAACTCCCATTTTCTTTTATCTTCGCTTTGCTTATCTCTTTCTCCTCATGGTCTGTATCATGGATTATAAAAGCCTCTTGCCCCAACAAAATAACCTCACCATACCTGTTGCCATGCTTTACTCTTATTTTTGTCCTTTCCAGCTCTCTTCCCCTTTTCCTCTGTAAATATTCAACTAGAAATTTTATGAATTCATTTGAATCTTTCTTTACCTTCTCTACTTCTACTCTGGTTAATTTTTTATCATCATAATCTTTTTTAGCTTTTAGTATTTCATTCAAAATCCGTAAAAACTTTGCTGGTATTTTTCCCTGGCTTATGAGCTCATCCTCAAATACCTTAACAACTTCCTCATCCTCAACCTTTTCTATACCCTCTATACGCAAAACATCCCTGATTATAGTGACTATTGTCTCATAAATCTTTATCATATCGTCTTCTTCTTTCATCTTCTCTATCTGCGTAAACAACCTTTTTATTCTTTTGAGGTATTTATCGCTCTCATTCAATAATTCATCAATCTCCTTTCCAGTTATTTCTTTTTTTTCACCATGCTCAATTGTTTTTCTTACGTCTATTACCTTTTCAAGTGTTTTTACAAACTTATCTTCCAGCAATTTTTCTTTATGCACAAAAATTTCCCTCATTAAAGTTGCAGTTTCCTTTGGAGCGGGTGGTGGTACACCATGCAGCATCAAAGCAGCTTGAGAAGGAGTCAGAATTGCATAATAAATATCCTCCATTCCTATGTCCTTAAGCTTTAGCTCGACCCTCTTTAGCATTTGCTCTCCAGAGCCCATAAACATGTCAATAGCCTCTGGACTTGGCTTTATCTTTCCCATCTTAAGCAGCTGCTTCCACGCCATAAAAATACCCCTATCATAAAATGGAACACCATCCCTCAATAAAGTAAAAATTATCGGATTAGCTTCCCTCAAGCTGTCCCAGAAATCTGTTAAAATATAAACCTGGATATTCAGTTTATTCTTTATCCCAGTTAACTCACCAGCTTCTATTCCCATTCCGATTATAATAGCCCTTAATTTATCTTTTAGCTCTGCCCTGGTCATCTTCTTAACATCTGTGTCATCTATTACGATCCAGACATCAATATCAGAGGTGGGTGTTGCTCTTCCCTGCACCAAACTGCCTGCAAGAACATAACTTACAATATATTTCTCAAATTTCTTAAGAACCATAGTCTTATGGACTTCAGCTATTTTAACTGCAGCTAACATTCCCCTGTCAAAAATTGGTGCAGATAAAGATATTAACTGCAATAATTCAGATTTACCATCATAGCAATTTTGCCAAAGCTCAGATAAAATTACAGACTGAGGTATTAGATTCTTATCAATCTCTTGCGCAACATTAGTCATTATAGCAGTTAATTTATCTTTTAACTCATATTTTGACATCTTCTTGCTGTCAGAATCATCTATCAGAACAAGAACATTTATCTTATCTTTATCCACAGGCTGCTTTTGATCTATAGGTTGCTTTTGGTCGCTGGGTTTTGGCGGCGGCAGTAAAGTCATTCCCATGATATATTTATCAAATTTTTCTAGAATCCTTTTCTGAAATTTCTCTAGTTTTGCCTTTATAGTTTTTAATTTTTCCTGCACCTCTTTAGGCAGTTTTTCCAAAGCCCTCTTTTCCTGTAAGGCAGCAGGATTTTCCTTTACTCCTGCATTCATAGAACTGCTTGCATCCTTAGTTTGAGCATTTTCTGCAGCACCTTTTTTCTCGATTTTTTTGGTTTTTTTAGTCATTATGCAAATCTTTGTATTGCTTAATGGTATATAAAGGTTTTGATATCTTATATTGTTTAGATTTTCAAAACATTTAAACAGCGGAAAAGTTTGCATTAGCAAACTTTTCGAGCTTAAATGTCTTGAAAACCTCACGTTTTCAAAACATTTAAATATGATTATTAAAGGGATATAATGAAAGAGGTGATTATTTTGCTAACGCCATTTGCATATAAAATTACAGGTTTGGTTGTTTTAATTGTAGGAGCATTGTTCTTTCTTAGAGACCTTGGACCAGAAACAAACTTTATCGGGAATACAACTGGATGGACAATAATCATTGTTTTAGTAGGCGCAGGATTATTAGCCGGTGATTTTCAATTAAACCAGCTTAAGCAAAAGAAAAAATAATTTTACTTTTTTTGCTTATTATAAAGACTTTCTACTATTTTTAATGTAGAAATATCATCAGGACTTCTGTCCTGCCTTAATTGTATAATGCGAGGAAAGCGCAACGCAAATCCGCTGCTATAAGTCGGGCTTTTTTGTATCTCTTCATAAGCTACTTCTATGACAATTTTAGGTTTAGGTATTACTTCTTTTCCTTCTTCTTTCTTTATTAAAGGCTTAAGCAAGTCTGTCATTTCCGCAAAACTCAATCCTTCTTCCCTCTTTTCCTTAAGCCCTGTGCTTGCCTTTCCAATTTCAAGAAAATTGCATTCTTTATCTCTGCATGCTAATGTGTAGCTGCTTAACCATTTTGACCTCTTACCTTCCCCCCACTCTGCTTTTACAATAACCAGGTCAAGATTTTCTTTTGTATCTTTTAACTTGACCATAAAACCAGCTCTTGCTCCTGGCTTGTAAGGAGCATCAAGTTTTTTGATCATAAGCCCTTCATTTCCGGAATCAACAGCTTCTTTGTAAAAATCCTGAACTTCTTTTTTGTCTGAAGTTACAATACTCCTTGCAATCTTGATTTTCTTTGGAACATTTTTAATTATCTTTTTAATTATCTTTTTTCTTTCCTCAAAAGGCTCATTGATAACACTTTTGTCTTTGTAGTTTATCACATCAAAAACATTTACCTCAACTGGAAACTCCTGAGACATCTTTTCAATATCATATTTCCTCTTTATTCTCTGGGAAATATTTTGGAATGGAAGGTATTTGCCAGTTTTTGTACTGTAACCAACTGCCTCAGAATCAATAATGACTTTTTTTTCATGAACAAACTTCCTTACACAATCTACAACTTCTGGAAACTGCTTAGTGACATTTTCTAATCTTCTTGTAAATACCTTAATTTCATTATTATTTTTATGTATCTGCATCCTCATACCATCATATTTAAACTCAAATTCTGCTGGCTTTCCACATCTTTCAAAACCCTCATCAATATCTGCAACTTTTAATGCGAGCATTACCTTCAACGGCACTCCAACATTCATTTCCATTTCATCAAGGCCTTTAAGTCCATGCTTCTTTGCTGCCTCAGCTACTAGAGCAAAATCATTTGTTATATCGTAAGCACGTTGCACAGCATCAACATATTTATTGTAATTTTCTCTATCTTCCATCTCAACATTATTTTCTTTTTTATTGTAATTTACTTTAATCTCCTTGCCAAAGAATGCCCATACAATAGCATCTCTTATGCTTCCCTCTCCAACTCCTATGCGCATATCATTAAGAATTGTCCTTACAATATACTTAGCTTCGTTAGGCTTTGCAGATGTTAAAAGTTCGGCTACTAAAGATATTTTTTTATCAACAGAACCTTGCCCTTCAATTGTGACAAGTTTTCTGAGATTGTTAAGAACTTTTTTTACAGTAAGCTCATGAGAACCTAATGTATGCTGTTTTTTTTTCTTAATTAAATTATGGGAAACGGTTCCTAAATCTCCAGTTTTCTTCCATTCTGAATTTACTCTTTCTTTGGATTCTCCTGATGCCACACTAATAGCCTTAAGCATCATCTTTGATGCCATTCCAATTTCCCTTTCATCCCATCTTGGAAAAACTCTTCCTTCCATCAAAAGAATTGTTGTTCCCAAATCCACTATGCTTACATCTTTCAGAAATTCTGAAATAATATGGACATGCCCAAGCCTCTTTGTTGTACTTTCCAGAGCATCATACACATCCGCAAGTTTCGAGTATTGCATATTAAATTACAATATTAAGAAGTTTAAAAATATGTCGAAATGTACGTTCCCGATTTTACGTTGCCGTAAAACACTGTGGGGTGCTTTGCACCCCACTACTAGTGTTCAGTTGTACGTTCCCGTACAACAGTATGCAATGCTTTGCATTGCACGATCCAAGACGGATTAGTACGTGTGGTACGAAGTACCACACACTGGTGTGCAGGAATGCACAACAGTGTATAGGGATGCTTTCAGCATCCCGAGACTGAGCATTCAAAAGAGTCCCGTTTCGGGACGTCGCAGACGTCCCCAGACGCTGTTTTACGGGCACGTAAAACAATAGATTTATTAATAATAAACTCAAGAATATACTTATGGAAGTATTTGACGCTATAAGATCAAGAAGAAGCATAAGGAAATACAAGGATAAGCAGGTTGCATGGGATAATATTGTCACAATAATGCAGGCTGGCAAATATGCTCCTTCTGCAGGTAATCTGCAGAATTGGAAGTTTATTGTGGTCAAGAACGATGAGACAAGAAAAGCCATTGCAAAAGCTTGTCTGCAACAGGAATGGATGGAAGTCGCTCCTGTTTTTATTGTAGTTGTTGCAGAACCGGAAAAAGCTGAAAGATATTATGGGAGCAGAGGCGCAAGGCTTTATACAATACAAGGATGCTCTGCTGCAATAGAAAATATGCTTCTTACTGCTCATAGTTTAGGATTAGGAACCTGCTGGATAGGGGCTTTTGATGAAGATGAGATTTGGAGAGTTCTTGGACTGCCGGAAGAAAAATCAGTGCAGGCTGTTATTACAATTGGTTATGCTGATGAAAACCCAGAACCGCCTCCCAAGTATAGAATAGAGCATATGATGTTTTTTGAAAAATGGTGGGGCCGCTTGGAATTTCCAAAAACACATCTTGGTTGGTGGAGTGCAGGCAATAAAAGAATAGTAGATGAAGGCAAGAAGTTAGCCAAAAAAGTCCATAAAAAAGTCAAAGAGCATGTTAAGAAAAAGTTAAGTAAAAAGTAAATTACTATTTCTTATTTACTAAATAAATAAAAAACAGAAATATATCTCAGTCTCGGGATACCGTAGGTATCCCAATACGCTGTTTTACGGGCACGTAAAAAAATAAAAAAATCCCTCTTGCGAGGGACCAAATGCCTCCATACTTAAAAACGTTGGGGGTGGTTTTCTTAGAAATGAAGGCATAGAAAAAAACACCTAAAAGGTGTCACCACAAAGACTAAAGGGTGATCATTCATCTAGGATTTCTATACCGAGTTCCTCACTTATTTGTTGAACCTCCGGACTTGCCGCAAGTGGCTTTTGCTTGCCCAAGATACATGGGCTCTTTACACCAGTTACGATTGTCATTACAGTAAGCTTTCCTTTCATATCTTCTGAAATTCTGGCTCCCCAGATGACATTTGCATCTGTATCTAAACTTTCTGTAACTAATTCGCCTACTTTGCTTATCTCATCAAGTGTCATATCAGGACCACCTATTACATGCAACAAAGCTCCGGTTGCACCTTTGTAATTGATGTCCAGAAGCGGATTTTGCAAAGCTCCTTTTACAGCTTCTTCTACTCTGTTGTTTGTATCTGAAGAACCCACACCAATAGCTGCTACTCCACCATTCTTCATAATTGCCCTTACATCCGCATAATCCAGGTTAACTAAGCTTGGCACTGCAATAGTTTCCACAATACCTTTTATCATTGTTGCTACAAGCTCATTAGCTACTGCAAATGCTTGTTGTATTGGCAAATTACCTGCAATATTGACTAATCTATTATTGTCAATTACAATCACTGTATCAGAAACATCTCTTAGCTGTTCCAAACCAAACTCTGCTTTATCTACCCTGGCTTTTTCAATTTTAAAAGGCATGGTAACAGTTCCAATAACTATAGCACCAGTATCTCTAGCTACTTGAGCAACTATTGGCGCTCCACCAGTGCCAGTTCCTCCACCCATGCCAGCGCATACAAAAACCATATCAGATTCTTTTAAACATTGTTTTAACTCTTGCAAGCTTTCTTTTGCAGACTCAGCACCTTTCTCAGGAAAACCTCCACATCCTAAGCCTCTTGTTACACCAGTCCCCAACAAAAATTTTCTGTCTGCATTTATTATATTCAAATGCTGCTGGTCTGTGTTACAGGCTAAAATCTCAGCCCCTTTAACACCTTTATTATATAGCCAACCAACCATATTGTTGCCAGCTCCCCCTACCCCTATAACTCTTATATTTGCTTGTCCTACATCTACACTTTCTACTTTATTCTCTTGGCTAGTTTTAATTGCGTTTTCTACCAAAAAATCCATTTTTTCACCCCTTATTGTCTGTAGTTTTTAAAATATACATCCCAATACCAATAATAGAGTACCAAAATATTTATATTGGAATTGCCTAATATACTCTCTTGTAGAAAAAAGTTATTTACGCCAATAAATAGCTTTTATAAAGATTTAAGTACTAAAATATCGTTTTAAACCAAAAATACGCCAAATAAACACGCTTTTTCGCCAAAAAAAGCTGTTTAACCGAGTTTTTCGCCAAAAAAACTCAAATTAGATTTTTTTATATTCTATATACATTTATAAGATCATATTTAAAGATTTCTAGGATGGAAAATATAGGTTTTAGTATATTGATAAATGAAGTTTTAAAAAGTGAATAAACATCCTGGGTATTAAAGTGAAATATTATGGTTGCAAATTATGATAAATTACAGCAAGATATTTTGGATACTGATATATTACTTCCTTATGCACATGTACTTGCCACACTTAGAGAAGTAAGTACTCCTATTGATTCTTCAAAACCTGTAAATAATTATGCTGAATATGCTTCACCTTTGGGATTTTTTAAAGGAAAAGGTGTTAATAGTATCCTAACTTAAGAATTTATAGAAGAACTCTACAGAGAAATGAGAAGTAGAAGATTAGCGGATATACCTATGATAGAGATATGTGCTGGAAGAGGAAAATTGTCTTACCAACTCAGAAAGCATGGCATAGACATAGTTGCAACTGATAACTATTCACAGAAAATGGATAGAGATGAAAGTCTTGTTGAAAGAGTAGAAAGCCATAGGGAAGCTTTAGAAAAGTACACACCAAGATTAGTTGTAGCTTCATGGATTCCTCGTAATCCTGAACTTGGAGATGATGTGTTGCATTTCCCTACAGTAGATTATTTCATTGATATTGGAGAAAGAAGAAGTGGTTCAACATGGCTTACACTGGATTATAGTAATGAAGATTTTAGTATTAAGTATTTAAACAGTGTTGCTAAATATTTTATTGGGACAAATGATTTTTTTGAAGTAACTAGAAGTGGTAAAGTTGGATTTGTAAAACATTCACAAGTAAGATTATGGAAAAGGAAAGGCGCGCCAATGAGTATTAATCATACTATCTAATAAAAATTTAGATTATAAATTTATAAACTATACACTCTTTCTGGTAAACTATGACCCTCTACTTCATCGGTATTGGCCTGAATGACGAAAAAGACATTAGCCTAAAAGGCCTTGAATTAGTAAAAAAAGCAGATTTTGTTTACTTGGAAAACTATACTGCAAAGATAAACTGCAATTTAAGCTATATGAAACAGCTATATGGAAAAAAGATAATTCTAGCTGACAGAAAACTAGTAGAAATGGATGCTGAAAAGACCATTTTGCAGCAGGCAAAAACAAAAGAAGTTGCTTTCCTTGTTGTAGGAGATGTTTTTTCTGCAACAACTCATATGGATCTATTCTTAAGAGCAAAAAAAGCAGGCATTAAAACAAGAATTGTGCATAATGCATCTGTTTTTACAGCAATTGGTGTTACTGGCTTGCAGCTCTATAACTTTGGCAAAACTGCCAGCATACCATTTTTGAATGAGAATATTGAAACACCATATGATGTTCTAAAATTAAATCAAAAAAACAATCTGCATACATTATTCCTTCTGGATGTAAAAGAAAACTCAAATGATTCTCTAACAGTAACTGATGCAATAAGATACTTGTTAAAAGTAGAATTAAAAAGAAATGAAAAAGTTTTTACTGACAATACTTTATGCATTGGCTGCGCTAAACTAGGCTCTTTAGACCAAATAATCAGAGCTGGAAATGCAAAAGAGCTGCTTCAATATCTTTTTAAGGGAGGAATGCATTGCTTAATTGTACCAGCAAAAAAAATACATTTTATGGAAGAAGAGGCATTAAAGCTTTATTTCTAGATATATAAGAAAGGCTTTGCCAATTTAGGGGAGGCGGGTGGGAAGAAGCACCTCAAATAATTAATTAAAATGCCTGCATTTTTTTAAAAATGCTCATTTTGCCTAAAGTCCGCTCTGGCAAAGCCTTAAAAATATAGAAATTTAAAGACAATGATTATCTTTACAGCCATTTGTACATATAAATGTCATATTTTGAGGCATTTCATTCTCACAGTAATACTCCACTAAAATATTGTTGTCAAAACAGTAATCCTTTAACTCAAATCTTTTTGCATTGTCATAAAAACCAAAAACAGAGCCATTGGCCCATCTTACCATTCCATTATCTGTATCATGGCATAGCCTTACAGTAACTATCTCTTCCTCTGCCTCATCATCTTCTGTAATTTCCAGTTTATCAACATCATATGCCTTCGCAGTGATTTTTTCTATAGGCATAGGTTCTTCAGTAGTTTCTTCTTTACTGCAGCCATAAATAAAAAGAATAAACAGAATAAAAAACAAAAATAAAATTTTCTTCATATCTGTATAATTATCCTATTAAATATAAATAATTTTTGATATTGAGAAAATTTAAGATAATTTTATAAATTAGCTTTGATGTCATTTAACTTACAGCCCCGTAGTCTAGCGGTCAAGGATGTCGGCTTTTGGAGCCGATGGCCCAGGTTCGAATTGCAACTAACAACGAAAGTCCTGGCGGGGCTATTTTTCAATAACATTTATAAACCAAATAATAATCCCAATCATAATCAAGAGATAAGTCGGTTTGTGGAAAGCGGCAAATCCTATGGATTTGTAATTCACGGCTCGCTTATACTGGAGACAAATAATTCTTTGTTTCCGTAATATTGTTTAATAAAAATGGCACGAAAATACTCAAGAAAGCACGGCAAGAGCGGCTCAAAAAAACCCATCAAGAAAACTTTGCCTGTATGGTTAAGGTACAAGCCGCAGGAAGTTGAGCTTTTGATAGCTAAATTTGCAAAAGAAGGCAAAAGTTCTTCTGAACTGGGGATTATACTAAGGGATACATACGGAATCCCTGATGTAAGGCTTTTATGCAAGAAAAAAATCTCCCAAATCTTAAAAGAAAAAAAATTAGCTCAGGAGATTCCTGATGATTTATTAGCCTTAATAAGAAGGTCTGTTGCAGTAAGAAAACACTTGGAAACAAACCATAAAGATGAAACCGCTAAAAGAGGCATTATCTTGACAGAATCAAAGGTAAAAGCGCTGACAAAGCATTACAAGAAAATAGGAAAACTTTCTTCTGAATGGAAATTTGACCCAGAAAGGGCAGGATTCTTTACAAAGTAAGTATTAAAGTGCCATCTCATTAATCCTATCAACAACCTCATTAATAGTAATATCAGGAGTAGAAGCACCGGCAGTTACACCAACATTTTCTTTGCCATCAAACCATTCTTTTTCCAGCTGCTCTGCTGACTGTATAAAATAAGTTTCCACACCAAATTCTTTGCTTTTTGCAACCAGTTCCTTGGAATTGCTTGAGTTCTTTCCTCCAATAACTATCATAACATCTGCTTTTTTCGCAATCTCCTCTGTATCTGATTGCCTTTGCTTAGTAGGATTGCATATAGTATCCACAAAAACAAAATTTTTATCCACATCTTTAAAGTTTAAATGCAATTCCTCAAATTTATTATCAAAAATTTTGTTTATATTATCAACTAATTGTTTATACCCTGTTACTGACATTGTTGTCTGAGAAATCAAAGCAACCTTGCCAAAATTATTCTTAGTAATATAATCAACAACAGAAGCAGCATCTCCAGGATTTTCAACTATAAATGTATCCTTACCATTAATATAATAACTTGTTCCTATAGATTCCGGATGATTTTTCTTGCCAAATATAATAACCCCATAGCCATTATTTTTTAACTTAATTGCAGCATTATGCACTAATTTTACTAATGGACATGTTGCGTCTTTAAGATTTTCTCCTGAAATGTTTTTTTGCTTTAATTTTTCATAAGTTGTTCCAGGCTCTCCATGCGCCCTTAAAACAGTGACAGCATTTTCTGGAATGCCCTCAATATTTTCCACAAATTCTATTCCTTTTTCTTCCAAATCCTTAATAACCCTTTCATTATGCACAAGCTGCCCATAAACATACGTTTTTCCATCTTTTAATGCAGTTTCCTCTGCTATTTCAATTGCCTTTTTGACTCCGGAACAGAAGCCTGCATGACTTGCTACTATAATTTTCATTTTATTATTGATACTATTTTTTATTAGTGTTTAATTTTATTTATTGTATTGTTTTTTAATTATTGTTTTATTATTTTATTGATTATTTTTTATTATAAACTTTTTAATGAATATTGAATTATTATTTTTCATTGAATTTTATTTATTGAATTATTTCTAATGAATTTTTATTATTATATTTTAATTATTGAATTAACTTTATTATACTCCTAAGTTATTGCTTTTTAGTTCTTTTAAACCCTCCAGCTTTATACGGCGTATACCTTCCTTTCTCTTTCTGAGACTCTTTTTCTTCAGGATAAACATCATATTGCCTGCTCTCATCAAAACCACAATTATTGCAAACAACACATTTAATGCCTATATAACTAATTATTTTTACATCATCTGACTTGCAATTAGGACATAATTTTCTATTTTTAGTATTCATAGAACGAATTAACATATATTGATTTATTAAGGTTTTTATAATTAAAGAACTAAATAATCTTCTCCCCATTATCTTTCTTAATTATATGTATAACATTTACCGGGCATGAATCTGCTGCATCTTTGTTTATTTGAAAATCCTTTTCCTCAATATCACGTTCCTGCCATCCATTATCTTTACTTTTGCCACCCTTAATATCAGATTTACCATCATCATTCATCTCCCAGAAATCCGGAGCAACTGCTTCGCAAGCAGCACATCCAATACAATTAGGCCTGTCATGTTGTAATTTATATTCCTTTTCTTCTCCCATTTTTATCAAAGAAATAAACAGCCCATATATAAATTTAATGCCTAAACAATCTAATACCTGTAAAAACCATACTCATACCATACTCATTAACAGCATCTATGACTTCCTTATCTCTTATTGAGCCTCCTGGTTGTATAATAGCAGTTATTCCGGCTTTTGCAGCCTCATCAATTCCATCTTTGAAAGGAAAAAAAGCATCTGAAGACATTACAGAGCCTTTTGAAGCGCCTTTTGACTTGTCTGCAGCTATCTTAACAGCATCTACCCTTGATGTCTGTCCTGCACCAATGCCTGTTGTCACATTATCTTTTACAAAAACTATTGAATTGGATTTGACATGCTTGTTCACTTTAAATGAAAAAATCATATCCTCAATTTCTTTTTTTGTTGGTTTTCTTTTGCTTACAACCTTAAGATTCTTTTTAGATATTTTCAAATGATCTCTTGTTTGCACCAATAATCCCCCAGTCACTTTTGTCATATAATAACCAGGACAGGGCTTTGTCATTGTTCCGGTTTCCATTAGCCTTACGTTTTTCTTTTCCTTTAAAATAGCTAAAGCATCCCTCTCAAATTTAGGGCAGATGATAACCTCTATAAAGCACTTTTTCATTGCCTCAACTGTTTTTTTATCACAATTCCTGTTTAAAGCAACAATAGAGCCAAAAGCTGATAAAGGGTCAACACACAATGCTGCTTTGTATGCTTCATCAATAGTTTTTCCTGAAGCAATACCACAAGGATTATTATGCTTTATTATGGCTGCAGTAGGTTCATTAAACTCTTTTATCAACTCAAAAGCATTTTCCATGTCTAGTATATTATTGTAAGACAATTCTTTTCCATGCAATTGTTTGGAATTAGTGATGCAGCATTCACCAATAAAAGGATCCTCATAGAAAGCTCCTTCCTGATGCGGGTTTTCCCCATACCTTAGTTCCTGCTTTTTCTTAAAAGTTAAGTTAAACGTATCAGGAAACTTTTCTTTTCCAAATTTCTCATTGAAATACTGGTTTATTATTGCATCATATCTTGCAGTATGCTCAAAAGCCTTTAATGCCAGGTTTTGTTTTAATTCATTACTTATTTTTTTCTTATTTAATTTTTCTAATATGTCACTATAATCTTTAGGGTCTACTATTGCTAGAACATCATTAAAATTTTTGGCAGCAGCCCTTACAATTGATGGCCCGCCAACATCTATATTCTCAATAGCCTCACTAAAACTAGAATTTTTGCCTATAGTTTCCTCAAAAGGATAAAGATTAACAACAACAATATCTATTAAGTCAATATTATTTTCCTTTAATTCTTTCATATGCTTTTTATTGTTCCTTAAAGCCAGAATCCCACCAAAAATTTTTGGATGCAAACTCTTTACTCTACCACCCATCATCTCCTTGTTCCCAGTATAATCAGAAATCTGCGTCACAGGAATCTTGTTTTTTTGCAGTAATTTAGCAGTCCCGCCTGTTGATAATATCTTTATTCCTAAATTATGTAAACCTTGTGCAAATTCAACAATCCCTTCCTTGTTTGATACTGATATTAAAGCATTCATTTTGATTAATTTTTATTCAATATTTTTTCATTATTAATTTTCAATTTTTTATCTATTTTTCCTTTCTTTTTATTTTTTTAATTATAATTTTAATCATTGTTTTTAATTTATTTTTCGGTTGAATTATTATTAATCATTGTTTATTTTTCATTGGAAATTTTATTGTTTTATCTTTATTGTTTTAATCCAATATTGTTACTTTACCACCATTTACTTTTATCCTCCCTTCATCATACAATTTCAAGGCCTTAACAATAACTTCCTGCTCAGCCTTCTGCACTTTTGCCTTTAAGCTTTCAATAGTTTCATTTTTCTCTACATTAACTTTCTTCTGCAGAATTATAGGGCCAGAATCAACACTTTCATCAACAAAATGCAGCGTACAACCAGTTTCTTTTACACCAGCCTTAAGGACTTCTGCATGCACATCTTTGTCCATACCACCAGCAAATGCTGGCAATAAAGAAGGATGTATATTCATTATTTTATTTTTGTATTTATTTACAAACCAGGAACTTAAAATCCTCATATAACCTATAGCCAGAATTAAATCAACATCATGTTTTTCTAGTTCTTTGGAAACTTCCCTGTCAAAATCTTCTCTTTCCTTGCCTTTAGAATTAATAAAAACAGCCTCAATATTATGTTTTCTAGCCCTTTCCAAAGCATAAGCATCTTCCTTATTAGAAATAACAACAGAAATCTTGATATTTAACTCTTTAGCTTCTGTAGCATCAATTACTGCCTGCAAATCACTTGCTTTTGTAGATGCCAAAACCCCGATGTTCATAATCATAACCACCGGTAAGAATCAGAATTTATAGGGATTTATAAATGTTTGTGTTAGAAATTTACGCCTTTCCTAAGCTCCATTGCCTTCAAAGTATTATCCAGCAACATAGTTATTGTCATAGGTCCAACACCCCTAGGTACAGGAGTTATATAGCCAGCAACTTCCTTAACATTTTCAAAATCAACATCTCCAGCTAGACCAGAAGGAGTCCTGTTGATGCCAACATCAATTACTATAGCACCTTTCTTGACCATACCTTTCTTGATCATCCTTGCTTTTCCAACAGCAACAACTAAAATATCTGCATTCTTTGTATGTTCAGATAAATTTTTTGTTCTTGAATGGCATATAGTAACAGTAGCGTTTTCCTGTAGCAACAACAAAGCAGTAGGCTTCCCCACTATGCTGCTTCTCCCAACTACAACAGCATTTTTACCCTCAATTTTAACACCAGTTGATTTAATCAGCTCCATACAAGCCCTGGCAGTTGCCGGCAGTAATCTGTTATCATCATTTACCAAATTTCCTAAACTTACCGGAGTAAATCCATCAACATCCTTATGAGGCAATATGGAATCAATAATAAAAGTCTCATCTATTTGCTTTGGTAAAGGAAGCTGCACAATAAATCCATGAATCT
Organism: uncultured Methanosarcinales archaeon; assembly: GCA_964611745.1. Taxonomy (GTDB): domain Archaea; phylum Nanobdellota; class Nanobdellia; order Woesearchaeales; family GW2011-AR4; genus JACPJP01. The sequence goes on from CAZTBE010000004.1 coordinate 38,510, forward strand.
TCTTGTTTTGGTTTAATTCATCAATCAGCTTAAGCAGCTCATCCTGTTTTATATCTTCTTTAAGATTATGCCTTTCAACATAAAATCCAAGTTTATTGGCTTTTTTTTCCTTTAGCCCAACATAAATCTCAGAAGCAGGATTATTTCCGACAAGAACTATCGCCAAGCCAGGTTTTTCTTTTGACACATTAACCCTTTTAGTAATATCATCAAGAAACTTATCTGCTACCTGCTTACCTTCAATAATTTTAGCAACCATCTTTTTATTAACAATATTTTATTTTTTAAAATTTATTATTAATTATTATTCTAATTGATTTTTATTATTGTTTTAATGTGTTTCTCATTTTTTATTGATATTTTTTAATTGATGGAAACTTATTATTATCATTCTTTTTTATTGTTTTTAATTAAATGGAAAATTTTATTGTATTTTTGTTTATTGTACTATTTCAATAGATCCATCCCAGGATACAAAGGAAACCTTTTGCACAGCTCCAAAATATCCTTCCTAACTTTTTCAATAACTTTATCATCATCCAAATTGTCAATTACTTTTGCTATGCTTTCTCCAACAACCGTCATTTCAGATTCTTTAAATCCCCTTGTTGTTACAGCCGGGCTTCCCAATCTTATACCTGATGGATGAAAAGGGCTTCCAGGCTCATAAGGAATAGTATTTTTATTTACAGTTATCCCTGCTTTATCTAAAGCATTTTGCACTTCTTTTCCCTTTCCAGTTAAGCCTTTGTTAACAAGCTTAATGACCATCAAATGATTATCAGTACCATTAGTTACTAATTCCAAACCCTTAGACATTAAAGTATCTGCAAGTGCTTTTGCATTCTTGACAATTTGTTTGCAATAAACCTTAAATTCAGGCTTTAAATCTTCCAAAAACGCTACTGCTTTTGCTGCAGTAACATGATCGTGAGGTCCTCCTTGTAACCCAGGAAAAACTGCAGAATCAATTTTTTGTGCCAGATTTTTCTTGCCATTTTTGTCAAACTTATCCTCAGTCTTGCACATTATCATGCCTCCTCTTGGGCCTCTTAATGTTTTATGTGTTGTAGTTGTGACAACATCTGCATATGGTACTGGACTTTCATGGACACCTGTTGCGCACAAACCAGCAATGTGAGCAATATCTGACATATGATAAGCACCTACTGAATCACAAATTTCCTGAAACGCTTTAAAGTCCAATTTCCTGGGATAAGCAGTCAATCCGGAAATTATAAGTTTTGGCTTTGACTTTTTTGCTTCTTTTTTAATAGCATCATAATCTAAAAGTTCTGTTTTCTTGTCAACATTATATGATATACATTTATAGTTCTTGCCAGAAAAATTTACAAAGCTTCCATGTGTTAAATGTCCTCCAGCATTAAGGTCAAGACCCATAAAAGTATCTCCAAGCTTTAGCAAAGCAAAGAAAACCGCCATATTAGCCGGACTTCCTGAATAAGGCTGCACATTAACATGCTCAGCACCAAACAATTTTTTTGCCCTTTCTATTGCCAAATCCTCAGCCATATCAACAATCTCATTGCCGCCATAATATCTCTTATGAGGATAACCTTCAGAATACTTGTTTGTAAGAACAGAACCCATTGCCTGCAGAACCGCTTTGCTGACCACATTCTCAGAAGGAATTAGCTCAACACCTTCTCTTATTCTTTTGCCTTCTTTTTTAATTATATCATTCATCTCTGGGTCAGTCTTTTCAATAGAATCCATCATATCCATAAAACCACCTTAAAATTTTAATAATTAACTTTATTTAAATAGTTTTTGTTAGCAACTAGGTAAAATATTTTGCAAAACCAAAATTTTATAAATAACAAAATGCAGTATTCCTTTATGGTTGAAAAAAAGAGGGTGGTATCCGATCGTTTTGCATCAGTATTGAGAGAAACTTCCTTTCTAGGAGACGCTTTGAAATTAAAAATGGAAAAGTATCTTCTTACTGTCAATATATCACATTTCATTGCGACTATATCTGGTGTTGTTTTAACAGTATCACTTGGTAAGATGACTACTAGCGAATTTACTACCCTACCACCTATTGTTAAGTTTGGAATAGTAAGTATTGTAGCCGCTTCCCTTGCCACAATCGTAGTCACTTTGTTGACTGTAGAGCCGGTATTTAAAAAGGATAGAGATTCAAATACATTTGATTATGGTACTAAACTAACTGAACTTTCAAGAAAAGATTACATTGAGACGATAAGAAAAAATTTAGAAAAAAAGGAAAATATGATAAGTTCTTATGGCCACGAACTTCATAAGCTTGATATGACTATATTGCATCGTTTTAAGATGATAAAATCTGCTATAGCCATGTTTTTAGTGGGTATAATCTTAGGAGGTATGCTAATAATTGTATCTACATTTATTTAATCATAGAATTTTTTGTTAACAAGTTGTAATTCCACTCATTTATCTTATACTTTTCCTTCACTAACTTCTCAGATAATCTTATCTCTTCATTAGTCAAAGAACCATCAATCATTTCAAAATTAAAATTTTCTTTAAAACCATACTTTATTGCTTCAGAAATTTTATTATAATTAATTATTTTGTTTATTTCATTTTTTATTGAAGTTATTCTTTTTTGTAAGTTTTCAATATTGTCAATTGTATTGGTTTTATTGAATAATGAATTATTTTTATTGTAGTCAAAATCCATAAGTATTGGACCATGCTGCAATATCTTTCCATCCATCCTTCTTTGCGCTGAACCAGATATTTTTCTGCCATTAACTAACAATTCATACCAATTAGAACTGTTAAAGCAAATAGAAGTTGCAATCTTTTCAGGAACTTTTTTTATTTCTGCATTAATATTAATCTTTTTCAATGCAATAACTAATGCATTTGCTATTATTCTATACGATTCATTAACTTCAAATGGAAGCAAACCATTGTTTTCCGGCAAAATAAAGCTGTAAGTAATTTCCTTGTCATGAAAAACCGCTTTACCTCCAGTTATTCTTCTTACAATATCAATATTGTTCTTTTTACATTCATCAATATTAATCTCTTTTTCAATATCTTGATTATACCCAACAGAAACAGCTTTTGGATTCCATGAATAAACTCTCAATATTGGCATAGAGCAATTTAATGTTAGAGCCTCATCTATAGCCATGTTTGTATAAGCATCATTAGCTCCTGTGTTAATAAAGCGGCATTGCATTTTTTATTAATTATTTTTAGAATTTTATTTTTATTAATTATTGTTTAATTAGTTTTATTGAATTTTTTATTATTGTACTCAACCTATCAGCCCTATAAGAGCTCCTAACCAAAGGCCCTGCCTCAACATGCTTAAAACCCATTTTCATTCCAATTTTCTTCAATTCCTCAAATTCTTCTGGCTTGTAATATCTCTCAATATTAACATGTTTCTCAGAAGGCTGTAAATATTGCCCTAACGTTAAAAAATCAACATCATTATTCCTTAAATCCTGCATTGTTTCAATAATTTCTTCTTTTGTTTCTCCCAATCCTAAAATAATACTTGATTTTGTTTTGATATTTTTATTAATTTTTTTTATTGTTTTAAATAATTGTAATGAAAGCTCGTAATTACCCCTTTTTCTTACTTCTAAAAAAACTCTCTTAACAGCTTCTATATTATGTCCTAAAACATCCGGCCTTGCATTGATTATTTTTTTTAGTGCGTCAATGTTTATTTTAGTATCGATATTGTTTTTATTATCATTGTTGCTATTTACTTTTAAATCAGGTATTAATAACTCAATTTTGCAATTTGGATTTAATTTTTTAATCTCTTTTATTGTATCAACATATATTGAAGCACCACCATCCTCTAAATCATCTCTTGTTACAGAAGTAATTACAACATACTTTAAATTCAATTTCTTAACTGCTTGCGAAACTTTTTTTGGCTCTTCCAGATCCAATTCATAAGGTTTTCCTGTCTTAACATTACAATAACCGCAATATCTTGTGCAAACATCCCCTAAAATAAGAAATGTAGCAGTACCATGGCTCCAGCATTCAGATAAATTTGGGCACTTAGCTTCCTCGCATATAGTATGCAATCTATTAGTTTTTACCAGGCTTTTAACTCTACCATATTTTTCTCCAGTTGGCATCTTAATCTTAAACCAATCTGGTTTTCTTTGAATTACTAATTGCATCTTAAAACCCTTCTTTCAGTTATTATAACATCAACAGGAACATCGTGTTTTTCCTCGGCTATTTCATCAACTAACTGAAATTCAAAAGCAATCCCAATTTTTTTGACTTTTTTATCTAACTTTTTAAGAAATCTGTCATAATACCCATAACCATAACCTATTCTATGACCATTTTGATCAAAAACTATTCCAGGTAATATTATCAAATCAAGCTTTTTATGATTGAATTCTCTGATGTAATTTTCCTTTGGCTCCAAAATCCCAAAAGTTTTTGCCGCAAGTTCATTGAAATTTTTTAATTCAGAAAGCTGTAATATAGGATTATTCTTTACAACATAAGGAACTACAATATTTTTTTCTTTATTAATTAATAATTCCTTAATCATTTCCTGAGTATCAACTTCATTATTGAAAGAAACATACAACATAATATTTTTTGCTTTTTTAAATTCATTTAAAGAATACAATTTTTCTTTTATTTCAGAACTTTTTTCCTTAATCTCTTCTTTAGAAAGATTTTTTCTTTTCCCGGATATTTCTGATTTAAGGGTTTGTTTCATCCTAAAAACTCTTTACATGCTCAATCCTTTTCTGAATCAATTCCTTGGTCCCAATATCTTTCCTATGAAAGACTTTGCCTTTAACATTAGAAACAGCTTCTTCAGCAATCTTTTCAGCTTCTTCCAAATTACTTCCAACACCTAAAAATGCTATTGCCCTAGAACCAGTCATGTACAATCCATCATTCTTTTGCTCAACAGAAGCATAATACATATTTCCTTTTTTAATTTTTGAAACTTCTATTTTTTCATCTTTTACTGGATTGTCTGGATAACCGTCAGGAACAACATATTTGCAGACAGTTGCTTTCTTATCAAACGTAATTTTAACTCTATCCAGTTCCTGCACAATTATGGCTTGACACAAACTTACGAAATCTGTTTTAAGCAACGGTAAAACATTCATAGCCTCTGGATCTCCAAACCTTGCATTATACTCTATTAATTTAACTCCCTCTTTTGTTAAAATAAAGCCACCATACATAACACCTTTGTAATAAAGCCCTGTTTCTTGATTAATTGCTTCAGCAACCTTCTTTGTTATTTCTAATGCTTTCTTAACATGCTCTTTTTTGAGAAATGGCAATAAATGATTCTCACAGGAATAAGAACCCATGCCTCCAGTATTAGGGCCCTTATCATCTTCATAAGCCCTTTTATGGTCTTGAACTGGTGGAGTTGCAACAACTGTTTTTCCATCAGTTAAGCATTGCAATGAAAATTCTTCTCCATCAAGCTTTTCCTCAACTATTACAGAAGCATGAGTTTCCAAAACCTCTTTACAATATGCAACAGCTTCTTCTTCTGTATTAAAATGATCTCCTTGCACCCTAACCCCTTTACCGCCAGTCAAGCCATCCGGCTTTACTACAACTTCTTCAATTTCATTTAAAAAATCATCAATTTTATTTAAATTATTTTTATTAAAAACCTTAAACTTAGGATTTCCCTCAATATTATATTTCTTTAACAATTCTCTTGTAAAGGATTTGCTTGTCTCTAATCTTGCCATTAGCTTTGTAGGCCCTATAGAAGGAATACCAATATCTTGCAAAGCATCAACTACACCCTCATTTAATGGATCTTCCGGACCAATAAAAGCAAAACCAATTTTATTTTTTTGAGCAAATTCTTTTATCGACTCTAAATCAGAATAAGAACCAACCTCAATTTTTTCAGATAATAAGGCAATTCCAGGATTTTTAGATTTCATATAAGAATATAACTTTGCATCTTTATTTTTCTTTAGGGTTTCAGCTATTACATTCTCTCTCGCGCCATGCCCAATTAGGAGTATATTTGTCATTCAACCACCCAATTAATATTAAATTATTCAACTCCCTTTAAATTATTTATGTTACATTAAGTATATTAAAATTATTTTTATTGATTTTTTTTGAATTGATTAATCATTGTTTTATTAATATTGAATTTATTTTTTAATTGATTTTTTTAATTATTGAATTATTTTACTATTGATTTATGTATTAATAACGAGTTTTATTATTTAATTGTATTCTTTTCAATATAGCAATTATCTAATTTTATATAATTTATATAAATTCCAAAAAAGGGAAATATTTAAATAGTCTAAGCCTATATAAGCAATTGGGGGTAAAATGCTGGATGATGTTCATGAAGAGTGCGGTGTCTGCGCTGTTTATATAAAAGAGAATGGAGATGCTGCCAATAAAGCCTTATTCTACCTATATAAGTTAATGCTGAATCTACAAAATCGAGGCCAGCTAAGTGCCGGTATTACAACCTATAATCCAAAAAGACCCCAGCTATTAGACACCCATAAGGATTTAGGTCATGTTAACGAGGTATTCAGGACAAGCAACAAGGAAGAGAGTTTTAAGATTTTTAAAAGATATGCCAGCAACAAAGGAATTGGGCATGTAAGATATGCAACTTCCGGTAGTGAAGAAAGGGGTGTTGCTCAGCCATTTGAAAGGCATCATGGAAAAAAATGGAAATGGTTTGCTTTTGGTTTTAATGGAACTCTGGCAAATTATGCAGAATTGAAGAAACAACTTTTAGCTAGTGGAGAGTATCATTTAACTTATGAAAACGATACTGAAATTATGATGCATTACCTTTCTTTGGAATTAAGAATGAAAAAAAAGCCTAATCTTGTAAAAGTTTTTTCTAATTTAGCACAAAAATTTGATGGTTGTTATAATATTACTTTTATTAACGCAGAAGGAGAAATTGCAGTTGTCCGAGACCCATACGGTTTTAGGCCTCTTGTTTATGGCTTCAGCAAAGACAAAAAGGTATTCATGGCTGCTTCTGAATCTGTTGCTTTGATAAATTGCGGGATACATGATATAAAGCCATTACAGCCAGGATATATGGTTCATATCCATAATGGGAATATAGAAGTTGAAAAATATACAGACAGTAAAAGAACCGCGCATTGTATGTTTGAATGGGTCTATTTCTCAAATGTCAGCTCAGTTTTGGATAATAAATCAGTGTACCTTACAAGAACAAATTTAGGCAAAGAACTGGCAAAACTCGAAACTCAAAAAATAGATAAGGACTTTATTGCTGTTCCTGTTCCAGATACTGCAAAGGCAGCAGGAGACGCACTTGCTTATGAGCTTGGAATTCCCTCTAGAGAAGGGATTATAAGGAACAGGTATGTTGGAAGGACATTTATAGAAGGCTCCTCGAGGAATGATAAGGTATCTAATAAATATACTGCATTAAAGGACGTCATGAAAGGAAAAAAGATTTTTCTTATTGATGACAGTGTTGTTAGGGGCAATACAACAAAACAACTGGTAAAATATTTAAAAGAAGAAGGCGGTGCAAAAGAAGTGCATATAAGGATTACTTGTCCGCCAATTAGGGGCCCTTGCTTCTATGGCATTGATATGTCAACTGTTTCTGAGCTTCTTGTCCCAGGATACGAAAAAAAACCGGTTTCTGGCAACATCAGCAAAGAAACTTGCCAAAAAATTGCAAAAGATATGAGAGCAGATTCATTGATTTATCAAACAGTAGAAGGATTGGTAAGATCAATCGGACTGCCAAAAAATGATCTATGCACAGCATGCATCACCAACGATTACCCCACACTATGGGGCAAAAAACTCTTTAAGCAAGCATGGGAAAACTACCATAAAGGCATTATTAAGGAAAGGACATATTCAGTTAAGTGTTAAGCATTATTATTGATTTTCTTATGGGCTCTGTCCTAAATGAAGGTTGCCATCAATTTGTGAGCACCTTTTTGCTAAACATTGAGCTGACAAGAGGGATGGCTCCTACGGAGAATGTCAGCCTTAACTTGCAATATTAAGTGCGAACCGATGGCAACCCAAGCGTTAGCGAGATTTAGGACAGAGCCTTTCTTATGGTAAAATTTTAATATTAGTCTTGTATTTTATTGGCAATGGTGCAAAAAACAGAGCTTATGGATTTTTGGAAGGAAAATTTGGGTTTGAAGGAAATAGAGCTTAAAGCATTTAAGGATGTTAACAGGGAAGATTTTATTCCTGAAAATTTTAAGGATAGGGCATATGATGACAATCCCTTGCCAATACTTAGGGGAAAGACAATTTCTCAGCCTACAACAGTTATGATGATGACGCATGCTTTGGAGCTGAAGCCAGGAGAAAAAGTTTTTGAAATTGGCGCAGGTTCCGGCTACCAATCAGCGATAATTGCAAAAATTGTTGGAGAGAAAGGGCGCGTTGTAACTACAGAGATTGTACCAGAACTTATAAGTTTTGCAAGACAAAACCTTGCCAAGGCAAACATAAAAAATGTTGAAATTTATGAAGATGACGGCTCAAATGGCATGGTAAAAGAAGCGCCTTTCGACAAAATAATCATTACCGCAGCATGCAAAGAATTCCCAAAACCTTTATTAGAGCAACTAAAGCCAGAGGGAATCATAGTAGGCCCTGTTGGAAATAAACACGAGCAGGAAATGGTCAGAGGAACCAAAGACAAAAACGGCAAATTAGGATTAGAATTCTTAGGGCCTTTTTTATTCTCCCCAATGTATGGGAAGTACGGGTTTGAGGATTGATAATTTTGTTAATAAAACTCAAATTTTGATTTAAGTATATGTTTAGAAAATCTTAATATTCAAAATGGGCATTTTTATCAATGATAAATTCAGATATATATTTATATGAAATGTTCACTTAAGCAATATATGATATTTGATAACAAATCATTTCGATATAGAAATTTTAGAGGACTAGACTTCAATTTAGTAATAGTCATTGATAAAGAATTACTCGTAATTTTTAATGAAGACAAGATTCAACTTCTTGAAAATGAATTATATATGATTTTTAAGAATCATCCGCAGTTTATTGAAGAGGGAATGAAAGTTGGAATTAGCATACTTGATGAGAAGCAATTTCCTTATTACGCTCAAATTAGGCATTGGAAAAAGCCAGATTTAAAAAAATGTCATGTGAATATTAATGCTCAGTTCTTTATTCAGAATCCAAATAAGATGTATCAGGTATTAGTTCATGAAATAACTCACTGGCATGATCGAGCTGTCAGTTCACGTTGGATGCAATCTCACATGGTTTCAGAACACGTTGAAGTTAATTTAATTAGCATGATTTTGCATAGTTTACGAAATGAAGCTTTTGCAAATCTTAGAATGTTCTATGCAAAAGCAGAGGAAAATCAACTCTTTGACAATAAACCCCACAGAATTATTTATATAGGGGCCGGTGTTGACGTGGATATGGACTACCTTTCTTATGTTCGGGAATTTAAAGTAAAATTGTTGCATATCAAGAAAGAATTATTGCAAAGCCAAAATTCAAGTGAAGACATTCTGAAGTGGGTGACTGAAAATCATAGATTTGCATATTTTCTTGGAGCAATGATGTTTTATTTGATTTTGTTTTATAATATGGCTAGGAATCATCAATCAGAACAAATTCAAATATTCTTAGATAAAAAACAAACAAAAAGGATTGATGTAAATCATATCGGGAAATATTTACATAGAAAGAGGCTATATTTTGGAAAAGTTCCATTGAATACTTTTGAGTTTACTTTTAATGAAGTAAAAAAAATGAGACCAGCAAAGTTTTTTATTTTGTATTTGGAATCCTGTAAAAAATTTGGCTTATACCGCAACAATTTGCTAATTTTTGAAGAGCCAGAAATTGAACTCATTTTGAAACATAGAAATGAAATCGATAAGGAACTAGAATGGCGAAATCCTTTCCAATAAAATACACTACTAAACTCTTTTTTCTCAAAAAAATTTTATGAGCTTTCCAACTCACTCATACTCAATAGTAGCCGGAGGTTTCTGACTTACATCATACAAAACCCTAGCAACACCTTTAACTTCATTAATAATCCTGGAAGAAATCTTTTCTAAAAGCCAGTAAGGCAATCGAGCCCAGTCTGCTGTCATTGCATCTTTGCTAGTAACTGCCCTTAATGTTATAATGTACTCATAAGTTCTTGCATCACCCATTACACCAACTGCTTTTACAGGAAGCAAAGCAGCAAAAGCCTGCCATGTCTTATCATAATAACCATTCTTCTTCAACTCTTCAATAAAAATAAAATCAGCATTCCTCAAAATCTCTAATCTCTCTTTAGTAACTTCTCCTAAAATTCTTATTGCTAAACCAGGTCCAGGAAAAGGATGCCTGGAAATACTCTCTTTAGGAATCTTAAGCTCCTTACCTAATTTTCTTACCTCATCCTTGTAAAACTCTCGTAAAGGCTCAACAACCTTCAATTTCATTTTCTCAGGCAAAGCAACATTATGATGGCTTTTTATTCTGTCTGCCTGCTTACTAGGTTTTCCTGTCTCAATCCTGTCAGGATAAATAGTTCCCTGCCCTAAAAACTTTATTTTCGGATTTTTTTTCTCAAGCTCCAAAACTTTCTTCTCAAAAACCTCTATGAAAGTATGCGCAATGATCTTTCTTTTTTGTTCAGGATCGACAACTTTTCTTAACCTTTCTAAAAACAATTTAGAAGCATCCGCCATGTAAAAATGCTTGAATTTGAATTTCTTAAATGCCTTTTTAACCTCTACTGCCTCGTTCTTCCTTATTAATCCATGATCAATAAAAACACAATAAATTCTGTCCCTAATAGCTTCCTGTATCAAAACAGCAGCAACAGTGCTGTCAACACCTCCAGAAGTGCCCATTATTACATAATCATTTTTTACGTTCTTTTTTATCTCACTTACCAAACTATTTTTTAAACTGCCAAAAAACCAGTCTTTCTCAGCTTTGCAGATATCAAAAACAAAATTTTTTAATATCTGATTTCCTTTTGGTGTATGAACAACCTCTGGATGGAATTGAACACCATACAATTTTTTATCATCATTTTCCACAGCAGCTATTTTGCAGGTATCTGTTTTTCCCAAAACCTCAAAATCTTTAGGTAAAGAAGCAACTAAGTCACCATGCGACATCCATATTTGTTCTTTTTTATTCAAGCCTCTAAGTAATTTCCCATTATTTTTTACTGATAAACTTTTCTTGCCAAACTCTTTCAGCTTTCCAGGAAGAACCTTGCCATACTCCTTCCCAATTAACTGCAAACCATAACAAATACCTAAAACAGGAATCCCCAAAGAAAAGATTTTCTTATCCAATAAAGGACTGTTTTTTTCATAAACAGAAGCAGGACCGCCAGAAAGAATAATTCCTTTTGGTTTAAGCCTTTTTATCTCATTTACACTTATATCAAACGGCTTTATCTCCGAATAAACTCCAAGCTCCCTGATTCTTCTAGCAATAAGATGGACTACTTGTGATCCGAAATTTATTACTAATATTTGAGTCATTTTCAATTATTCTTTTATTAATTATAACTATCTTTTTCATTGAATTTATTTTTTATTGAAATTAAAATTGTTTTTATGTACATATTAAATCTAATTTATCCCCATCTGCCGCTTTCTTTACTTCCATTGCAATCCTTTCACCAACAGAGATTGATTTTTGATACAAATAACCAGAGTAAGGCGTAAACATTGTTCCAGGACTTCCGGGAATCCTCATTGAAACATCAAATATTACAATATCTTCTTTGCCTTCCTCAGCTACAACAGCACCCTGCAAAGCAAAAGGCCCAATAATTCCGGGCTTATTCAATTTTTTAGTAGCATTAACAAACTTTTCCCCAATATCAAATATTTTCTCCAGTAAAGATTCTTTTACTGTAACAGCAACATGCCCTGTTTCTATCATTTTGGGCTTAATAAACTTCAAAGCAGCTAATTGGTCTATAGCCGGCATCCTTAACAATCCATCCAAATTTGTCTGCCTACGAGTATCAGTTCCCATCAACTCTAATTCATCAGTTAAAGGACTGTAAAAATAATTGAAATTAACATGAGCGCCAACAGCATATTCTTCTATTACAGCTTTTTTCAAGCCTTCTTTGGTAATAACCTTCTTCTTTAACAACTCCTTTGATTTCTCTTTGTAAGTTTTATAGTTATTAGCCAAAAAGAATGCCCTTTCATAACCTCTTTTTGCTTCTGCAACCTTAACAATAACAGTTCTATTAATTTTTTTAGCATCCTTAAAGATTTTAGGAATCCTTATTCCGGCTTTCTGCAAAATATAATATTGGTTTTTAGGAATATCTCTTTCCTCTAACTTTAACATGCTTCTTGTTCCAAGTATAGGCACCAGAAATTTATTTTCAATTTCCTTAAAATTACAGTAAACCCAGAAATACCTGTTGTGCATGAAAATTGTATTTAATTCCAATAACCTTCTCTCTACATCCTTTTTAACAATATCCTTAAATTTATCCACAATAATAATTTCATCTATTATGCCTTTATCATCCCTTGTCTTATAGTATTTTTCATACGTCTTTTCCCTACCTTTCTGGCAAACAACAACTGTCCTAAAGCCATTAAGTTTAGCCCCTCTACAAACATCTAAAGCAGAATGCCCTCCAAGAGTGCCAATAGTTAAATTCTTCTTATCATACTTGCTTAATATTTTTTTAATGTTTTCTTGCGTTATCATTTTCCCCCAAATAAGGACATGAACCAATTAATTATAATCTTTATTAGATCATCTTCTTCTTTAAGTATGGGTTCTGGTCCTGCATCTTCAAACTCAATCTTACTTTCCTTAGGTTGGGTTTTGCTTACTTCCGTTTGCTTCTGTTCTGCTTCATCTTCTTGCACACTATCCTCACTTATAGCTTCAATTGCATGCGAAGTTTCAACATTTTGTTCTTGGTTGTTTTCTTCCTGTTCGGATTCTTCATCAAAATCAATAGTTTCATACACTTTTCCTTCAAAATTATAAGAATCGTAATTTGACAAGACCTCTACGGCCTTTTTTATTCCATCGTCAGATAAGGCATTTAGCACAACATGAAAATAGTCTCCAGACTCAAAAAACTCCAAAGTTGCTTTTCCTGCTTCCAAGCCATCATCACATGGGCTTGGATTCCCCAGTATTTCAGCACTAACATCATTATCGCAGGCATTCCCAATGCTTATTATGTTAGCATCTATCTCATCAACTTCCGAAGCAAGTTTCGACAGCCCTAAAATTTTTTTACCGATAAAATTCGTAAGCGAAAGGGTAATTTGTGCCTGGGCAATGGCATGAGAAGCAGGAGCTTTGTCCCCTACAACAACTATCACATCCAGATCTCCATCATCAACAAAAAAATCAGGATAGTCTGAAAGATCTTCAGCTAAAGCAAATCCAGATAAAGCTACCAAAAACAATCCAACCAATACTATATCAATTTTTACTTTAATCATCTTTTTAAATTATCATTTCCATTCTTTTTAGTTTAATTTTATTTATTGAATTTTTTTATTATTGTATTATTTCATTAATTATTTTTCAATTTATTATTTTTTATTATTAAATACCGATTAGTTTTTTATTGTATTTTTTAAATCAATTTTTAATTATTGAATTATTTTTTATTATTTTTAAATTATTGAACTCCTAATCATTGCACCTACCCCAATATCTTCCCCAACTTCTTACTCTTAATAGCAATCTTAATCTCTCTTGCAATCCTTCTCCCAGTAGACATAGGCTCATTATACTTAAGTGCAGTATAAGGGCTTCCTTCAATATAAGGATTTGTTCCAGCAACAATCCTTGCGGATATTTCAAAAACCCTGATCTCTTCATCCGGAGTCAATATAGCCTCTAAACAAAAAGGCCCCCACAAGCCTCCTTTTGTAATTTTTCTGCTTTCCTTAATCACATTTTCTCCCATTTCAATAATTCTGGGTAAAAATGATTCTCTAATCACAACAGGTATATTTCCAACTATAACATAGCTTGGATCAACCTTTGGCAGAGCCATCTGGTCTCTTGCTGAAACACGGCCTAAACTATCTACATTGCTCTCATATCTTTTGTCAAAACCCATTATCTCTAATTCATCAGTTATTGGGCTGTAGAAGTAATGTATGAACATTGGCACGCCAACAATATACTCCTGTATGACATACTCTTCTTCTCCAGGATGAAATTTAATTTTCTTTCTAAAATCTTTCTCATTCTTTGCCAAGAAATAACCTTTGCCGCCTTTTGCACCATGGAATTTAACTATAACTGCTCTGTCAATGTCTTTAGGGTCCTTAAATATTTTAGGCAACTTTAATCCAGCTTTCTTTAACCACTTTCTTTCTATATTCCTGTCAGCCTCAAACCTTAAAATATTCTTATTCCCATAATAAGGAACCTTAAATTTTTCTACTGCGCCAACTCCAAGATAAGCGATCAAAGAAGCATGAGGAATAAAGATAGCATTTTTTTTAATTAACTTATCTTGTACTTTTGTAAGTTCACTATAATCTTTAATGGTTATTATTTCATCCGCAACATTAAACATCTTGTATGGCCTTTCCCTGCCTTTAATGCATATAGCTATAGTAGAAAATCCTTCATCATGCGCTCCTTTGAGTATCTGTAATGCAGAATGAGATCCTATCGTCGCAATTTTATAGCTTTTATGTAGCGCCATATCAAAAGTGAGCAGTTGAGTTATATAAAGGTTTCGGAAATTAGTCCACAAAACACAAAACCAAAACTTTTAAATCCACTTAAGC
>CAZTBE010000005.1:0-49902 GCA_964611745.1 uncultured Methanosarcinales archaeon
GTGTAGTGTCACCAATCCCAACACTAGCAGTAGTATCATTCAAATAAATATTAGTGCCAGAAGAATTCCAAACAGATGTTGTTGAACTTATCCCAGTCAAAGAACTGCCACTACCAATAAAAGTAGTTGCTTGAATAATACCAGTAGCATTTATATTTGTAGCATTAATTGAACCCACAACATCTAATTTATAGTTAGGATTAGTTGTTCCAATCCCGACCCTGTTGCTTGTATTATCAACAAACAAAGTATCCTGCGCAATAGAAACATTGCCAGTTACATTTAACCCAGAACTTATCCTTAAAAATCCACTAACTAAATTATCAATAATAGACCCTAAACTAAAACTAATTTTCTCTCCCAAGGTTAAATTTCCTGCACTGACAATACTGCCATCTGAAATATTAAGCCTTCCAGTTGTTACAGTTAAAACATCAGCAAAACTCTCCCCAATAGTTAGATTTCCAGTAATATTAAAGACAGATACAGTATAGGCATTTTCCTTGTTCAGATCTTCTGAAATATTTGCCCTAAAACTATAAGGAGATGATGTCAAATTAATTCTTGGCTTGCTTTCATTATCAGTTGATACAGTAATGCCTAAATAATACTGCTCTGAAAAATTAAGTGCGCTTAAATTATATAATATTACATCGTAAATTCCATTTGCATCAGTAGTTATGTCCCTGTCATCATCTTTCCACAAAACATTCCCTCCAGTATATGCATCATAAATCTTGAATGTAAAGTTAAACGTCCCTGTCTGTGCCGTACCCCCTAAATTAGTTAATTTTCCCTGCAAAGTTAAGCTATCAGGAATGGCAAAAACAGCGCTTGATATTAGTATTAATAATAAAATTAAGAATAGAACAATCAAATTATTTTTACCTACTCTGCTGCTTATTTTATTGCAAATATTATTCTTTATTGTCATGTTTCTTAATCCTATTTTTCAAATCATAAAGTATCAGGCTCTTGACATAATCAGACTTATCAACACCTAAACCATCAGAAACTTCCAAAATTAGCTTGTTCAATTTCTTAGTTATAGTAAACCTCATCTCTGGCATTTTACTTTCCCCTTGCTTTCTTTCAAATCATAAAGTATCAGGCTCTTGACATAATCAGACTTATCTACACCCAAACCACCAGAAACTTCCAAAATCAGCTTATTGAACTTCTTTGTAACAGTAAATCGCATTTCAGGCATTTTACTACATTATATTGGACTAAATACGGACTAAATATGGACTTATATCACCCTATTAATATACTAATATATAAACTTTACTATTTATCATACTAATATAGAAATAAGTATATTAAAGAAATAAAGAGAATATTGAAAGAATAATCTAAAAACCCAAATAATCATTCAAATGAAACACTTTCTGTCAAAGTTCCGGTTAAGAACAAACTCCCGCTACTGTTAACATAAGCAACTATACCCCTCCCTTTATTTTTTATAACAAAAGAATTAGAACCAGGACTTAACTCGCTTCTATTTTCATTTAAAGAGCCTTTAATCTGCAAATTCCCTTCAGGATTTGTAACAATCAGATTTAATCTATCATCCATATCCTCAATGATAAAATCATTTTCATCTACACTGATATTTTGTGTCAAATTCCCTTTAATTTCCACATTACCAAAACTGTCAAACACAGCTAGCTTATTATCTTCTTTATCTCTTATTTCTAAACTCTCAACCATAACACCATAATCACTATTTATAATTTTTATTTCATCGCCAAAAATAAATTCTAAAGTTTTTACATCTCCAGATGACATCTTGATAGTATAATATCCGGTTTCTTCACAGTTATAGTCTTCAACATATACACTTTTTATTAGAGCACTTACTTGTATCAAATCAATCAATTTAACCATGGTTCCATTTACTAAAACAAACCATAGTTCCTCATTTTCTATTAGACTATCTTTGTCAAATATTTCAAAATCACCGCAAGTTAGCTCTAAAATATCCAAATCATTAACTGTAGAAATATTATCATTATACATTTCCAAATAAGTTCCATTAACAGCAGATATTGTCAGGTCTCCTACACCTTTAGTACTAAAGCTTACAGTCCAATTTCTATCTTCTACATTAGAGTCTAAAAATTCTATGCTTAATTCTCCACTCTTGGCTTCTATCTTAAAAACATTTGAATTAACATTACCATAAGAATCATTTGCAGTTATGAAAGTAAATCTACTGCCTACAAAATCCTTATCTGGTACAATATAAGCCAAATCATTCTCAAACCTTATTGTTATATTATCAATTTCATAATAGCCATAGTTTAGCTCATCATTATCTTCATCAGAAAAGTATTCATTTAAATCCAAAGTATAATCTTCATTTTTCAAAATACTTATATTTGCAATCTGCTTTACCGCAATAGGATCAGAGTTAGTTGCCTTTTGTTCTACTAAATATTTTATCAGATTTATATTCAACGTTGTATTTTCTACTTCGATTATTAAATTATAACTGCTTGCATTGCCGCTAAACACGCAAGAATCAATACATATATCCTCAAATTCTATAAGACCCTCTACAAATTTAGCTGTTTTATTGTCCCATGAAGAATAAACAATATCTGTATAAGGGCTTTCCAAACTTAAATTATAGTCAACATACAATATCTGAGAAAATATTATGTTATTATTTGTACTCCCATAACTTCCATAACTCAAAAACAAGCTTTCGTTCCATAAGTTCCTGGAACTTTCCAGATCAACAAAATTACAGCAATTATCGTTTCCAAAACACACAAAACCACTTTCTTGATTCTCAACAGAAAATATCTCATACCTCGTGCATAATTTGCTTTCATCAGTATCCCAGTTAAAACTGCTGCCGCTAACACTAAAGTCTGTAATACCATCAAACTTCTCAACACCATCATTGTTCGCATCATAGAATTCATTATCACTGTATTCCAAATTAATATTAATTATTTTTTCAAAGGTTTCATTAATAATAGTTTCATTTATAATTAGAGTTTCATTTATTGGAATGTCATCTTCATCTTCTTGATCTTCAAATTCTGACTCAATCTTTATTTTTATTTTTTCTGTTAAGGTTTCTAAGCTTAAAGATAAATTATTTATCAATCCATTTTGCAGCACTGTTACATTTCCTTTTAGCTCTTTACTTACTATTCCATCATCTGTCTCTATTTCTATCTCAACATTATTCCTAGTTTCATTTATGTCCAAAACTAATAAATCAAGAATTGTTTGCTGCCCCTTATTTAAATTTCCTTCTACCTCAATCTTTATTTCATTATCCTTTTTCACCTTTTTATCATCTTTAACTACAAA
This sequence comes from uncultured Methanosarcinales archaeon, assembly GCA_964611745.1. GTDB lineage: Archaea > Nanobdellota > Nanobdellia > Woesearchaeales > GW2011-AR4 > JACPJP01. Next base: position 3,334 of record CAZTBE010000005.1, read on the forward strand.
ACCAGTTATCCCAAACATCCCAGATTCCTTTTCAACTAATTGAGCACTGTCAAAAATCAAATACCTTATACCCTTATTCTCTATGTAGACTTTAGCCTCTCCCTGTCCATCCATACTGCCACTAATCTCTACACTTTTCAAATCTCCAGGATTAGCCAGATTCCATACATAAGTTTGTGATTCATCAAACTTTAGATTAACCTCATCAGTATAATTAAACTGCTTTGTTACTGTAACAAATCCAGTTATTACGGGCTCTAAATAATATATTCCAATAAGCATTAAAGCCAATATAGCATAAACTCCTAGGACTTCTAGGAAAAGTTTGACTTCAACTTCCTCATGAGATATTTTTATCTTCCTGCCCATATTATTTCAATCCTTTTTTCCTTAACAATTCCTTAAATTCCCTGCATTTTATTGACGTCTTTTGATGTATCATCAGATTTTGTTCAGCGTGATGCCTGCTAAATCCTACAATTTCTTTATCACAATCAGAACACCTAATCTTGAATTGTTTTTTCTCCTTCATAGCATGATACCCATAATACCCTATTTACTCTTCATACAGTATAGGCCCTATACTATTTAAATGTATCGCAAAAAACAAGCTTTGCACATTAACTATATTCTAGAAAGAGTTTTGGCTATTGATTAAGATAATCTTTATGCCAATAGAGTAACACCAATATTATAATATACATTGGGAAATAAATTCCTGCAGACATTATTGAAGCTATTGTTACTAGTACAAAAATAACTAACCCCAAGTATAATGCCCATCTTTTTCTTTTGAACATACCATACAAAAGTGTAATGTATATCAGCATTAAAAATATCAATATCAAAATAATTAGAGTATTTGTAATATTAATAAAAATGTTGAATACCACAATAATAATATTGATTACAATTAAAATTTTTAGAATCCATATAAATGCTGGGACATTTGTTTTGTAATCTTTTCGAATTTCTTTTAGCTCTATCTTTTCTACTTTATCTTGAGCCTTGTCTACCTCTTTTTGACGCTCTTTTTTTTCTTTGTCACTTAGTAATTTTTAATCCAATGATATATAAATTTTATTATTTTTTGGGCTTTACACAAAACTTAGTCCTTTACACAACAACCCTTTATTGTTATATATTGGAGGTCATATGTCAACAAAAGCTTTAAAAACCCCAACAATTTTCCACATACTACCCATTAGCACTACTTAATGTAGGAGGGAAGATGGACAAAAAACTAATAGCAAATACATTAAAGAAATTAAAAGAAAATTCTCCTAAAAAAAACTTTAAGCAGAGTGTTGACTTAATTATCAACCTTAAAGGTCTTGATCTAAAGAAAGCAGAACATAACGTAAATATGTTTGTTACTCTACAGCATGATACAGGAAAGAAAGTCTCTGTTTGCGCTTTAGTTGGTCCTGAATTAGAAAGCAAAGCAAAAGAGGTTTGTGAAGAGATTGTTCTGTCAGACCAGTTCGAAAGATTCAAAGGCAAAGCAGAAGTAAAAAAGCTTGCAAACAAGCACGATTTCTTTATTGCGCAGGCTTCACTTATGCCAAAATTAGCTACAGTCTTTGGTCGCTTCCTAGGACCAAGAGGAAAAATGCCGAATCCAAAGCTAGGCAGCATCTTGCCGCCAAATGCCAACGTAAAACAGCTGTGTGAGAAACTGAAAAAAACAGCAAATCTTGCAACAAGAAACGAACCTACAGTAAAGTGCAGGGTGGGCAGAGAAGATACAGCGGATGACGGTATCATTGATAATATACTTACAGCTTATAATTCTGTAATCCAAAAACTTCCAAATGAGAAGCAGAATGTAAAAAGCGTTATGATTAAGCTTACAATGGGGCCTGCCTTTATTATAGGAAAAGAAGAAGAAAATAAAGAGGACAAGAAAAAAGGCAAAGCCAAAGGAAAAACAAAACCAAAAGAACAGGAAGTGCTTGAAAATCAAAGATTTTCGGCACCAACTTCGTTGGTAAAAGAAAAAACAGAAGAGAAGCCAGAAAAACAGGAAAAACCCAAAGTTAAGAAAGAACCATCAAAGCCAAAAAAAGAGACTAAGGAACATAAATCAAACAAAGAGTGAAAATGGCAAAAGCAGCAGAGTACAAAAAGAAACTTGTAGAAGATATGGTCAAATTGATGAGGCAGTACCATATAATTGGGCTGGTAAACATGAGTGATATGCCAACTCCGCAGCTGCAGTTGATGAGAAAAGAGATGAGGGGAAAAATTGAGCTGTTCATGACAAAGAAAAGGCTTATGAAAATTGCATTAGAGAAAATAAAAAATGAAAAAGGCCATCTGGAAGAACTTGAAAAATATTTTGAAGGGATGCCTGCGCTTCTTTTTACAAATGAAAATCCATTCAAATTAAGCAAGATGCTGCAAAAAAGCAAGGCAAGCGCGCCTGCAAAAGCAGGACAAATAGCTCCGGAAGATATAACCATCAAGAAAGGGCCAACTCCTTTTGCTCCTGGTCCTGTAATAAGCGAGTTGAGCAGCGTTGGATTAAAAGTAGGAGTAGAAGATGGAAAAGTAGCGGTCAAAGAAGATACTGTTGTTGCTAAAAAAGGAGAAGAGATAAAGCCAAAAGTTGCAGAGATCCTGGCAAGATTAGACATAAAGCCCATGGAAGTTGGTCTTGGGCTGCTGGCAGCCTACGAAGATGGAATTATCTACGAAAAAGATATACTGAAAATAGATGAAAAGGCATTCAATGAAAAAGTAAACCTGGCAGCAACGCAAGTATTCAATCTAGCATTTAATATTGCTTATGTCACAAAAGATAATGTTAATCTGTTGATATCCAAGGCATTCAGTGATGCAAAAGCAATTGGAATAAGCCAGAAAATTCTTGATAATGGCATAATAGAAGAATTGCTAAGCGAAGCAGAAAGGTCTATGTTAGGCCTTAAAACTACAGCTAATATCCAAGCTGTTGAAAAGCCAAAAGAAGAAGCAAAAGAGAAAGCAGCAGAAGAGCCTGCAACTAAAGAAGAAACACCACAAGAAGTCAAGGAAGAAATAAAAAAAGAAGAACCAAAACCAGAACCCAAAAAAGAAGAGCCAAAAGCAGAAGAAAAAAAGATTGAAGCTCCTGTTCAAGAAGAAGTCAAAAAGAAAGAGGAAAAAATCCTTGAAGAAGAAAAAGAGATAGTTGAAGAGGAAAAAAAGCTAGAGCAGGAAAAGCCTAAAGATGTTCCTGCAGAAAGAGAAGTTCAGGAAGCAGTAAAGAAAGAAGAGGAAAAGAAGCTCGAAAGAGAAAGGACAGAGAAAGAAAAAGAGTTGGAGAAAGTAGAAGAACAAAAACCCACTCCTGAAATTAAAGAATCAACACCAGAAATTAGAGAAACAGACACAGATACAAAAGTTAAACAAATGGTGGAAAAGACAAAGAAATTCATTGAAGGGACAGAAGAGACTGCAGCAGATATCATAGAAGACGTCAAGAAGGAAGGAGCTCAAGAAGAAAAAATCGAGGAACAGAAAAAGGAAAAGGAAGAAAAAATCCCAACTGCTCATGATTTAAAAGAGCAAAAAGAGGCCAAAGAAGAGAATAAAGAAAATAAAGAGCAAAAAGAGGTTGAAGAATTGACAAAAGAGCTCATTAAAAAAGGAACATTGAGGAAAAACAAACAATAACAATACAAAAACCAATAAACAACGAAGAATCAATTAATAATTAAAAATAAATCAAAAAATCAATGAATAATAATAAAAAATAGTTATTGAGAATTAAAGAGTATTGAAAATTATTAATTAAAAATTAATGTCCTAGAAAAGCAAAGCTTTTCGGGATCCTCGAAAATTAGAAATTTTCGGGAAACCGGAAATGCAAAGCATTTCCCAGTTCGCCGAAAAATCAAAGCTTTTTCGAGCGAAATAAAATTTAATATAAAAATTGTAAAATAAAAATCATTGAAAAAATAATCATTGAAATCAAGATAATTGAAAAATTAAAATTATGGAGGTAAAAAATGGAATATGTGTATACCGCAATGTTGCTTCATAAGGCAGGACAGAAAGTAGATGAAGCTAGTGTTAAGAAGGTGCTTGAAGCTGCCAGTGTCAAGGTAGATGAGGCACGAGTTAAAGCTTTAATCGCTGCTTTAGAAGGGGTAAACATTGATGAAGCAATAGAAAAAGCTGCAGTACCAGTTGCTGCCGCACCAGCCGCACCAGCCGCAGAAGCAGGAGCGCAGGAAGCAAAGAAAGAAGACCCAAAGAAAAGCACAGCAGAAGAAAAGAAAAGTGAAGAACAGGCTGCTGCCGGGCTCGGCTCGTTATTCGGCTGAACTGATTTTATTTTTTATTTTTTTAAATTATTGCTAGTTTGTAATATACTTTTAACAATATTTTTATACTTCTTATTTCTATGAAATAAAATAATGAACTTAAACAGCGAAACCAAAAAAGAATTATTTACAAAACTGGACAAATTAAAGAACGAAATTAATTCTATTAACAAAGATTTAAACAGAAAAAACAGTGAAAAAGAGACATGGTTGAGTAAGAAAGAGGATTCCGCAAAGAATATAAGAGAAAAGATTGCATCTATAAAAGAAAACAAGAAAAAAAGAGATTCCCTGACAAAAAAAGTAAAAGAACTAAAGGAAAAAAGGCGAGATCTTAACCAACCAATAAGAAAGAAGATTTCTGAGCTTATAAAATTAAAAAATGAAACCAAGGTTCTGACAAAACAGTCAAAGATTAAAGACCCCCAAAGAATAAAAGGAGGAATAGATAGTATAGAGGTAAAACTGGAAACCGAGGCAATGCCTTTTGAAAAGGAAAAAGTCCTGTCAAAAAAACTCAAACAATTAAAGAAATTGATGGGAGAAGCATCAATAATCAGCAATAATATCGGCAGAATTAAAAAATTCAACTCTGAAATTGATGCTTCCAAAAAAAACTCCAATGAGACGCATAACGAAATTCAAAAACTTGCTGCCCAAAGCCAGGATCTGCATGAAGGCATAATAAAAACATCAAAAGAAATAGACAAGTTAAAACTAAATGAAGATGAAGCATTCAAAAATTTTGTAAACTCAAAGAAATTTTTCAACGATTTGAATAATAAGCTAAAAGAAAAATTAAGTCTGATGAATGGGATCAGGTCGAGAATCAATAAATTCAAATTAGAAGAAGAGGAAAAAAGAAAGCTTGAAGAAAGTACGCTCGTTAAGAGCAAGGAGCAGGAAATAGAGGAAAAGATCAAGACAGGAAAAAAATTAACTACCGATGACTTCCTGGCATTCCAGGAAAGTATTAAAAATAAAAAAAAAATATAAATATCACATGTTATTAATATAATTTCATTTTAATAATATTGAAAAAATAAAAAGTGGTGATCAATGGAACTCTTTTTGCAGATTGGTTTTTTGATTATTATTGCAAGTGCACTTGCGCTTTTGCTTTATACTCTTAGAATACCCTCGGTTATTGCATACATCTTAACAGGAATTCTCGCAGGGTATTTTGGATTTAAACCAGCATCAGAAGATATTGATATAATGATAGAACTGGGTATAATCCTCCTTTTATTTTTAGCTGGACTCGAAATCAAACTTAAAGGAATTGTAGAGTTAGGAAAAAAGACCCTAATCATCGGAGAAGGCCACGATATTATTATGGCTGTTGTAAGCTTTATCCTTGCATTCTTTGTGCTGAAGTTGAACATGCTGGCAAGTTTCTATCTTGCTATTGGCCTAACTCTTTCCTCAACCATTGTTGTTGTTAAAGCATTAACTAACCGAAAAGAGCTTGCTACACCCCATGGTAAGATTCTGGTTGGCACCATGGTGCTGCAGGATATAATTGCAATGACAGCATTAGCAGTATTCTCAAGCCTTGGAACAGGCACAACTATTTTATCTGGGCTTGGCATGATGTTCTTGAAAGGATTAATCATATTTTTTGTACTCATCGCATTAGGCAGGTTTATTTTACCAAAAGTCTTTTATTATGCTGCCCAATCAATTGAATTACTCTTCTTAGTGGCCTTAGGCTGGTTATTCCTTGGAGTAAGCCTCTCAGGATTTATTGGATTTTCCACTACAATAGGGTCTTTTTTGGCAGCATTAGCGATTTCAGATCTTCCATTCAGTTTTGAGATTACAGATAAAGTAAAGGGGTTAAGAGACTTCGGTATCCTGTTATTTTTCCTCTCAGTGGGTTTCCAATTGCAGATAACCAAGGCATTGCTATTGAATTGGCAGTTTTACATGCTTATTGTATTTATTTTATTGTTTACGCCTTTTATCACTTCCATTGTAGCTGGTTTCCTGCGTTTTACAAAAAAGAAATTTTTATTATGTCTACACTGCCTACACAAGTTTCCGAATTTACCCTGATTCTGATCACTTTTGGCTTTTCTGCAGGTCATCTCTCTTTAGAGATATATTCTATGATAACTCTTGTCATAGTTGCTACCATAATATTTTCTTCCCTGATTATCGAGAACCTAAATAAAATCTACAAGCGCATACAGCATAAGATAGATTTTATTGAATGGAAGCATGCAGAACACCCTCCGCACCTTAAAAAAGACCTTAAGAATCATATTGTAATCTTTGGTTTTGGAAGACTAGGCCAATATATTGCTGAATTTTATAAGAAAAAAAAGAAGGATGTTCTTGTAGTTGATTGGGAGCCAGAAAGTATGGATGCCGCAAAACAGTTGCAGTGCCTGCATGTTTTTGGCGATGCAGGAGATTCTGACCTTTGGGAAGAGATAAGATTAGATAAGGTTGATGTAGTGATAAGCACTATTGGAAAGAATCAGGAAGATGATATTAACTTAATCAAATGGATGAAACAAAACAACTCCAAAGCATTAAAAATTGCTGAAACAAACCTTTCTGAAAATGCTCGAGAACTCTATAAAAAAGGAGCAGACATTGTCTTGGTGCATGATGACCTTGAGTGGAACGACCTTAAGCTCTACCTTAAATCAAACCCCGCAAAAAGAAAGAAACTAAAGAAAATTTTTGAGGTATAACTCAATATATTTATCTGCCTATTCTTCTTTTTTAGAAACGAATTCAGAGTAGCCGCACTTTCCGCAGGTTTCTCTGTCTTTATGTTTTGCTAAAAAATATCCAGCCCCGCATTTAGAGCAAAACTTGTTCTTTCTCTCTATTTTATCTCCAGATACAGTATAAAGCTTCCATACCTGCATAGCCTTTTTTTCTTTCTTTTTTTTCTTTGCCATATTATTTTTACATTAAATTATTTTATATTTTTTTACAATTATTTTAATTGATTATTATTTTATTGAATATTTCTTTAATTATTTTTTTATTATTAATCATTGTTTTATTGTGTTTGATTTTTTATTACTTATCTTTTGTTGTTTCTTTTTTCTCTTGTGGTTTTTGCTCTTTTTGTTTCTCTTCTCCTTTAACTTCTTGAGGTTTTTCTTTTTTAACTTCTTCCTTAGCGTGCTCCTTGGGTTTTTCCTCTGCTGCTTTATCTTCCCCCTTCTTTTCTGTTTTCTTCTTTTTTTCAACCTCTATACTCTTTAGAGCCTCTTCATTTTCATAAACATAAGACAAACTTTTTGACTTTTTTAATCCATACAAGGTATAAATGTTTTTAACTACAATCAATTTCTCATCCTTGCCCAAATCCTTGGCTAATTTACTTTTAACTTCCGCTCTTGAAGGAGTAGCTTTTTCACATACTATCTCTGATTCAATCTTTGTTCTTGAGAGCAAAGGGTCTTCCTTCTTGTTAATAATTTTTAAATCCATAGAAAAATCACCTGGCCTTTATGGCATATTCCCCTTTTACTTTTATGTCTATTTTTTCTGCAATTAAGGATTTGTTCGCATCTAATATATTCAATCTTCCCTGCCAGTTTACAGAGAATTGGTTGCTTTTGCATACAGGACACACACTTCCTTCAACAAAGAGCTTGCATTTCTTACATACTTTTTTCTTCATTTTGCCTTTTATTCCCCTATTTTATATTTCATTTTTTCTTTTTAGGTTCCTTCTTCTTTGTTTCCTTTTTCTCCTCTTTTTTTACAGGTTTTTTCTCTTCTTCCTCTTCCTCTATCCAATCCAGCCTTCCAAGCCCCTGCTGTCTCATTGTAAGCCCTAATTTTGGATTCAGAGGATCCTTGAATGAAACGGCTATTATTCTTGCTCTGCAGATGTCATTAATTTTTAAGGTTTTTTTGCTTTCCTTGCCGGATAAAGTTTTTTCCTTGCTGAAACTTACAAAATCATCCATTGTCTGGGATACGTGTATCATGCCATCTATAGGACCCAATGTAATAAAAGCTCCAAAATCTACTATATCCCGTATTCTTCCTACAACAACCTCCTGCAGCTCAGGCTTAAAAGTCAGAACCTCAAATGTCGCTTCATAGTAAGAAGATCCGTCTCCAGGTATTATAACGCCTTCTCCTATTCCTTTTATTCCAGAAACATCTATCACAATGCCGATATCCTTGGAGATATAACCGTCATATTTCCTTTTTATGCTTTTTATAACTGCCTCTGTTGTATCTAGGTCAAACAGGTTTGGAGGAACTCTTACACGGTCTTTAATCTCTACTTTGTAGTACATTTACCTTTGAGTAAAAATTTGTTTTATAAATATTTCCTGAATTGTTAATAAAGTCTAAACTTTATTAACACCAGAAAATTTCACTATTATTAAATAATTTATGAAATTTTCTCAGTTTGTGCAAACATAAGCTAAAAAATAGCAGCCTACTTTCCAATTGCACATTGGAGGATTTCATGTGAAACCCCTATAATTCATAATAGCAAGCTTCTTTTTCTGCTTTAAAACTATTACACTAGTACCTTGGTTAATAAGCCTCCTTTTTAAATCTTTGTCTTGTGTAGCAACAATAAAATCATCCTTTGAGGCTATATCTAGGATAATGTCGTCTGTATGTTTTTTAGAGCAGGTTTTTACCACAGTAACCTTTTTCAGTTTCAACAATTGTAAAGCAACCTTGGCAACTGCCTTATGTTTTCCTTTTTGTGTTTCAATAATATCTTTTAATTCTTCAATAGTCTTATCTAAAACAAAAAGCCTATAATTAAAATTACATATCCTATCTAATTCTGTAAATATGTCTACTTTGAACTGAGCAATGAGCATCAAAAAATTCGTGTCTAATAATATTTTTTTCATTTTTTGATCATATTTACACCATTTTCATAATTATTTGTTAATTCATTATTTAATATTATAGTTTAATTTTATTATTGCATTGAAAAAATATTTTTTATTATTAATAATTATTACTTATTGTTTTATTGGTTTTTCTATAATTGTCCTTTTATTTATTGAATGTTATCCTTGTACTAATCTACTAATTATAAACATTTTTATAAATACCGATAAATCAAACATCATCATGAAAGGATTTTTAACAACACATAAAGGCATGGAAGATATTGCAGCCTTGGAAGTAAGTGAATTAATAAACAAAAAATCAAAGATTAACGAAACATGCATTGTTTTCGATATAAAAAATTATGAGGATTTGTTTAAATTATGCTATAAATCACAGTCCTCTATAGGGGTATATTACCTTCTTTGCGAGTTTGATTTTGATGATATTTTTGATGATTTTTATAAAAATTTAGAAAAAATCGATTTTAAAGAATGGTTAAATAAAAATATTCAATTTAGGGTAAAATGTATTAAAATAAATAATGAAAAATTATCAACGCCAGAGATAGAAAAAAAACTTGGAGAAATAATTATAGACCATATCCAAAAAAAATACGCGTATAAACAAAAAGTTAACCTCGACGACCCAGAGATAATAATATTTGTCTGTTTGACACAAAAAAAATGCTATGTGGGCATAGACTTTGCTGGTTTTGACGTGAGCAAAAGGTCACACAACATCCTAACTCATCCTTCCGCAATAAAAGGTACAATAGGATACTCTCTTGTTAGATTATCAGAGTACAATAAAAAAGAGGCACTAATAGACCCTTTCTCTGGCTCCGGAACAATACCAATAGAAGCTGCTTTGTTTGCATCAAACTTCCCGCTAAATTTTTTCAACAAAGAAAAATTCATTTTCTTAAAATTCAATAGATTTAAAGAGTATGATTTCAAAAAATTATTTGAAAAAATCGATAAAGAAATATCTGCTGACAAATTAAAAATATATAACATCGATTCTTCTATGAATTATCTTAACTATGCAAAGAAAAACAGCAAGATAGCAGGTGTTGATAAAAAAATAGGCTTCAGCAGGATGAATATTGAATGGCTGGACACAAAGTTTGACAAAGGCCAGATTGATAAAATTGTTGCAAAAATGCCATCATTGCAGCAAAAGGAATCCAATGAGATATATAATGAGTTTTTTTACCAGGCAGAGTTTATCCTGAACAATAAAGGAAAGATTGTCATGATTGGAGACAAAGACCAAATAAAAAAATTCTCATCCAAATATAACTTCAAAATATCCGATGAAAGAAGTATTTTTAGCGGAAAAAAAGAATATGAAATCTTTGTGTTGATTAAATAGAAATAAAATAAGGCTGTGTTCAAAATGTAGGTTAGCATCAATTTGCGTAAGCCTTTCTAAAGACACATTTAAGCTGACAGGGGGAAGTCCGTGAATTGCGAGCGACTCGCAGTCGCTCGTCGCGTTCACGGGATGTCAGCTCTTCTAGGAATGAAATCAAGGCTGAAGCCGATGCTAACCCAAGCGTAGCGAGATTTTGAACACAGCCAAGAAATAAAGAAAAATATATAAACTTTAAATCCGGAAGTTAATGCCAGAATGGTAAAGCTCAGAAAAACCAGTTCTTTTGAAAAGATGCTCCTTGTAGTCGGGCTTTTAGTTCTTATTATAGGTTATACGCTTATAAGCAGGACATATGCTGCAGAAGGAAACCAATTGAGCTGGGGTCTTCTGCAAACTACTTTTTTATGGCTATTGATGGTCATATTCATCATAATGCTGGTAATTGGTGAAGATATAAAAGAAGGAATTCTTATCGAGCAGCTTGAGGAGATAAAATCCCTTAAAGATGCCTTGCTTAAGAGAAAGAATAAATAGTCTGTTCTAGGGAAAAAGGGTTAAATTTATAAACATCTAAGCCTAACTTTATAGTGTAGGGTCAGTACTTAGCTGACGGTGTTATTATCATAATAACGCTGAGGAAAGTCCACCCACTTAGGTTTTTGCCTAATAGACACTTGTGGAAGCAAGATCCAGAGATGGATGGCAACCACTCAGAAACGAGACCACCATAAAACAGTATGATGCTTGCGAAGTTTTTGGTGACAAAAACAAGTTGACCAGCTGACGTTTTTTATGGAAAGGATGAAACGGTGAGTCCTGTTTGGTGCAAGTCAGTGAATTCCAAATTTCGCAAGAAATTCAGAGTATTCCAGCACGCTTAGTTAAATGCTAAGACAGATGATGGCAACATTGTTGCTAAAAACATCTGACAGAAGGTGGCTTATTCTGGCCCTACACCTTTTTTAATATACTAAAATGCCGCAAGACAATAAAATTTCAATGCCCTCCGGTATGGGCGGCCTTATGAGGTACTTTGACGAGTACAAAAGCAAAATAAGGATAAAACCAGGGCATATAATCATAATGGTCATAGTGGTCATAGTAATAATGACTTTTCTTTACACTTATGGAAATAGGCTTTTAGGGATATAAAAATGATACCGGGATTAAATAGCAGACAAGCCCAAGCAATGATGCGGAAAATGGGCATTAAACAGGAAGAATTAGATGCAACTGAGGTTATAATCAAAACAAGTGATAAGGAAATTATAGTCCAAAATCCGCAGGTAAGCAAAGTTAATATGATGGGCCAGGAAACTTTTCAGATTACTGGCCAAATTGAAGAGCGCGCAATTTCTTCTGAACCGGAAATAAATCAGGATGATATTAAAACAGTTATACAGCAGACAGGAGCCTCTGAAGAAAAGGCAAAAGAAGCTATCGAAAAAAATGATGGTGATCTGGCAAAAGCCATTCTTGGACTAAAAGAATAATAATGCATAGCTTTAATCTAAATTTTCAAAAAAATTTTAAACTTCTAAGATCATACCACCCTTTATGGAAAAATTTCAGGAATTAAGGGATGCGGCAAACAAAAAACTGCAGCTTGCAAATCATATGCTGACAATGACCTACCCAATAGTTAAGGACCCGAAGTTATTGCTTTCAGTCATTGAAAATTTATTTCTTGCATTTACTTACAGTATGAGCTCTCTGCTTTATTATGAAATGCTTTTTAAACGCATCCCGCCATTCCCAGACAATTTTGCAAGCAAATTTGAGCTGTTTAAGGATAAATGTTTAAAGAAACATAACATAGACAATGAATATCCAAAAATAATACGGGAGATAAAAGAGATAATAATTTCTCATAAAAAAAGCCCTATGGAATTTTCAAGAAATGATAGTTTGATTATCTGCAATGAGAATTACAGGATGAAAACCTTATCAGCAAATATGATCCATGATTACATGCAAAAGGCAAAATTATTTATAAAAAACGTTTCTACTATTGTAAGTGAAGATGAATATATATTTAGATAAGACCTATACAATGAAAGCAGTCTCGGGATGCCGTAGGCATCCCTATACGCTGTTGTACAGGCGTGTACAAAAATGAAAGAAGCCTTAGATAACGCGCAGCAAGAATTAAAGAGAGTAGACCATTTATTTTATGTAAGTTTAAAATACACCCGCACAGCAGATATGATGCGGCACATGGTCGAAAGGCTCATAAACGCTTTTTCTTTTGGAATAGAATCATTGCTTAAACAGGCAAAAGAGCAGAAAAAGATAGAAGATATACCTAATAATCCTGCAATGAGTGTTGAATTATTGATGAAAACATTTACAGATGAAGATACTGCAAATTACATGAGCCTTTATCTGAGATTAAGAAAGATAATCAGGGCACCTTACAGCAAAAGGGAAGAGTTCAGAAGGCATGTTACAATGACCTGCACAATTGACAATGGAGAGATAGTGGAGGTAAATATTGATATTTTGAAAGAATATTATGAAACAGCAAAAAATTTTATTAATCATGTGGAAAGAATTGTTGAAGGCAGGGAAGAGGAGTGATGGAAGAAATAAAAAATAAGCTTGTTGAAGAAGGATGGAAGAAAAGAGATATAAATAAGACAATAAGAATAATAGAAAAAGCAAAAGAGAATAAGCACCCAAAAATAAAGCTTCTAGACAAAACAGTTTATTGGTTTTCTCTGTTAATTGCAATAGTAGGAAACCTCATTATTTCAATCTCATTGATTCCAGTGCTTCTTGCGCTGAAAGGCCAGCAGCTTTATTTTATAATAATTGTCCTTGGAATTTCTTTTGGTTTGTTGTTTGAACTATTGATAAGAACCATAGAGAATCTGAAAACTAAACACCATTTATTCTTAGGCATAATAATCCCAATTATCGCTGTAATAAATTTCATTATTGTTTCAAATAACACAAAAAGATTAATCGGGATAGAAAACCCGCAAAACTCGCTAATAACCGGAGCAGTTTATGCTATAGCTTTTATTCTGCCGTATATTTCTTATCAGATTTTTCTGAAAAAATAACCGCAAAAGATTTATAAGGCAAAAGTAAGTTCTAATTAATTATCTATAACTGGCGGACGTAATTTAGTGGTAGAATACAAGACTGTGGATCTTGTTGCGCGAGTTCGATTCTCGCCGTTCGCCCCATTTTATACAATTAAGACATTTCATCTATTTTGCATTGTATATTTTCTGGTAACAACCAAATCAATAAATTTATAAATCTTAAAAATTAATCAAATTACAGAATGAAATCAGGCTACAAGGTTGCGGATGCTATGACAATTAATCCTGTTTCTGTAAACACAGATATAACCTTGCTGGAATGCGCAAAAATAATGTCAGAGAAGCATGTCGGAGCTATTGTCGTTAAAGACTGGAATTCATTAGGAATTTTAACAGAGCAGGACATTGTAAGGAAAGCTGTAGCTAATGGCGTGGATATTAATGAAAAAGTAAAGAGATTTACGGAAACAAATCTGATTACTGTTGGCCCTGATACAGACATTTATGATGCACTTATAAAAATGAGAGACAACAACATCAGGCACTTGCCTGTTGTTGAGAACAATGAGATGGTCGGTCTTCTGACAATAAAAGACATTCTTAAAATTGAACCTCAACTCTTTGAATTGATTGTTGAAAAATTTGAATTAAAGGAAGAAAGCAGGAAACCAATCAACAGAATAATACCATCTGAAGGAATCTGCCAAGAATGCGGGGAATATTCCGAGAAAGTAAAGGAAATAAACGAAGTTGTTCTTTGCGAGAATTGCGCCAAACAGGAAATCGAATTGTAAGATTTCCGCAACCAGCGGAAAACAAACTTTTCCTGGGTATTTAAAAAATCAAAGATTTTCCAAAACCAGCGAAAATTAAAAACACTAAAAAATCGCAAAGCGATTTTTGGTGAACTGGGAAATGCTTTGCATTTCCGGTTTCCAGAAAATTTTCAATTTTCGAGGATCCCAAAAATCTCCTTGAGATTTTTCAGGATTTTCGGGTTGAGAAAATCAGTGAATTGTGAGCGAGTTCGCAACGAGCTCACTCGCATCTCACGAATTTTCCGCAACATTTAAATATATTACATACGAGTTTTTTCTTATGGACCCATTACCCTTTGCACTTAAGGAACCAGGTATGCCTACCATATACCTGCAGTATAAGGGAGTCTGGGATATGCAGGATTTATATGAATATGTTGCTTCTTTTTTTAACAGGCAAAAATTTAAGTTCTATGAAATGCGCTATATACTGAAGAAACCTGGGCCATTTGGTACAGATGTACAGCACATATGGCAAGCTACCAGAGAGGTAGAGGAATATTATAAATTTATGATTAAAATATTTTTGCATACTTTTGATACTCAGGATATAGAAGTTGTTATGAAAGACGGCAGCAAGAGAATTTTTACAAAAGGAAGATTATGGATTCAATTAAGGGGAGGTATAGAGACGGATTACGAAGGAAAATGGGAAGAAAATGCTTTCTATGCTAATTTAAGAAATTTTTACCATAAATATGTCATATGGAAAAAAATAGAAGGCATATGGTGGGATAATTTATATTATACTGTTTTTTTAAAATTGCAATCATTGATCAAAGAAAGATTAAAGATGGAATCAGAAGGCTATGAGCACAGGTATTTTGCAGGTGTAAGATAAGATGTCAGAACTTAAGGTTGTAGTTGACCATTTAAGGCTCAATTATACCGGACCATTTGATGCCAATTCTTTGTTTAAACGCATAAATGCCTTTTTAAACGAAAGAGGATTTGATCTGCAGATTGAAAAAGAATTTGAGCAGAATACAAAAACCGGAAAGCATATGGAATGGCAGATAAAACCCTGGAAAAGAATAACTGATTATACAAGATACTTGCCTAAAATCAGGATTCTGGTCTATGATTACAACAAAGTCAATGCAATTGTGGACAAAAAAAAAGTTAAGGTCGGAAACGGGCGCGTTGTGATATATATTGACGGCTATCTTGAGCTGGACGAGGCCCAGAGATGGGAAGGTCTCCCTTTTTTTCAATTTTTGAGGTCAATTTACAACAATTTTGTTTATAAAGTTTACACAGAAAGGTTTGAACAAAGATTGAGTTATGATATGCATCATTTATACCATACAATAGAACAGTTTTTTAATATGTACAAGCATTATAAGGTTGTATCAAAAGTGCCTCCCTTCACATCAGTTCATTAAAAATGGTAGAAAAAAAACACGTAGTATTTGACTTAAGGTTGAGTTACAATGGGCCTTTATCAATAGAGGAATTTTATGCTGAAGTAGAGAAATGGATGGGTGAAAAAGGCCTGCAAAAAGAGCTAAAAAGAAAATCCGAGGAAGTAGCTTCAAAAGGGAAAAAAATAGAATGGATAATAGAAGCCTGGAAGGAACCAAGACATCTTGTAAAGCATGTAGTAAGGTTAAGAGCCCTGTTTAATAAAGTAAAAGAGGTTAAAATAAAAAGAAAAAAGCATACTGTAAAGATAAACCAGGCAGATGTCTTGATAGTTATTGACGGTTTTGTTGAAACAAAACTAGCCCATCAATGGTCAATGAACCCATTAACTCAATTTTTTAGGACACTTTACGACAAATATATATGGAGCATAGGAATGACAGAGACAGAAAGATATGAAGGTGATGTTAATATAGACTGCTATGATCTGCACAAGCGCCTTAAGGCTTTTTTCAGCTTATACAAAATGAAAGTTGGGTAATATTAGTAATATTTAAAAACAAATTTCTTTTCTTTTCTAATGCCAGGCAATTGCGAGGGTAGCGAAGCCTGGTCAAACGCGCAGGTGCTAGTAATAGCTGCGAAACTTAAGACCAGTGCCACATAAGGTGGCACCCATTTGTAAGTGGGATATCCTGTCACTTAGTGTGTCCGAGAGTTCGAATCTCTCCCCTCGCATTTAACTAAGGGTCTCTTGCGCAAGAGACCCTTTTATTTCTCACTGGACATTGCTTATAGAGCACTGGACATTCACGCGTAAGCTATTTAAACTTAAAAATTTCAATTATTTTGCTTTTTCGGATAATACCATGAAAAATCAAAATAATAAACAGAATTTAGAAATTTCAGATAACCTAGCAGAATTTTTTGGATGGCATCTGGGAGATGGGTGTTTAACTTCAAGTAAGAATAAGTTTCAATATTCCTTAACTGGAGACATTGTTGAAGAGAAAGAATTTTACATTAAGGAAATTATTCCAATAATGAATTCTCTCTTTGGCACGCAACTAAAAAGCCCCATAAAACTTAAAGAATATAGTTCTATTGGAGTATGTGGAATTTATATTTCTGGGGAAAAATTCGCCCAATATTTGAAAGATATTCTTGGAATTAGATTCGGTAAAAAACTCCAGATATTTATTCCAGAGTTGAAAACTCACAATCAGAAAAAATGTTTTCTAAGAGGGATTTTTGATACAGATGGAAGCATATATTTTTGTAAAAGTTATAACAAAAGAAAGAGAAAATCAATTCACAATACTTTCCACTATAGACCAAAAATGAAATTGGCTACAATATCAAATGCTCTAATTGAAGAAGTTAATGACATATTACTGGATTTGGGTTTCCACTCAAGAATTCAAAAGCCTATAAAACAAAGAAAAAATGAATATGCCATGCATTCAGTGATAGTAGACTCTAGAACTGATATTTTAAGGTGGATAAAAGATATCGGTTTTAGAAACTCTAAACATTATACTAAAGTGAAAATTTGGAAAAAATTTGGGTTTTGTCCTCCTTACACTACTTTGTACGAAAGGACCAAGATTTTGAATAGACGTTTAAACCCAGCAATGTTCTACCAAGAGTTCAAAGATTTGTCTTTGGAACATATAGAAGATACATTATCTACTCACATTATATAGCAATTTTTAAATATTGAGTCCAAATCCATTGTTTCATGCCTCTGTAGCATAGTAGCTATTGCGTCAGATTCAAAAATCCGCAAAACCTTGGTATTATGCTAACCTAACAGGTGAAGGTCGCGAGTGCAAATCTCGTCAGAGGCTTTCCACTCAAATTAGAAATTTTACCATAGAAAACTTTTTAAACCATAATTATAATAATTCTGTTGATGGCAAAAATAAGTAAAATAATGGATGCTAATGTTCCGACCTTGAAAAAAGAGGCAAAGGTTTCTGATGCAGCTAAACTAATGGCCGACAGGCCTCAGGGTTGTATAGTGATTATTGAAGGAAAAAAGCCCATAGGAATAATCACAGAATCAGATATTCTAAAGAATTGAGTATCTAAAAAAACAAATCCCAAAGAAAAAGCTACAAAAATAATGAGTTCTCCGGTCACCACTATAGACTCTGATACAAAATTAGAGAAAGCCAATAAAATAATTGATACAAAACACTTCATAAGATATCCGGTTGTTGAGCATGAAAACTTAGTTGGTCTGGTAACTGAAAATAGTGTCGTACATGCAATAAATGATAATATCAAATTTCATAGGAACGTGCAGAATGCTGTGCTTATAATATTTGTAATGTTTGAATTTTTTATTTTTGTTTTATATGGGTATTTAATTAACTATCTTCCATTTTTAGGGTGATCCAATGGTTAAGGCAAGAACAATAATGACAGAAAATGTTATAACAACAAAAGAAGATGCAACTATAACAGTCGCAGCAAAATTAATGGTAAATAAGCATGTAAAAAATTTGTTAGTAACAAGAAATAACAGGCCAATAGCAATTGTCACAGAAAACGACTTAATTAGGGGAACACCAAATAAAAACCCAACCAAGATCAGGGTAAAAGATGTTATGAATAAAAAATTTCTGATAATAAAACCAGACACAGATTATTCTCATATAGTTAGAAAATTAAAGGAAGAAAAAATAAAAAAATTCCCTGTAGTTGAAAATGATAAACTGGCAGGTATTATTACAGAAACAGACATTGTAGATGCGACAAGAGACTTTACTAAGTTCCACCAAATAACGCAGGAGATAATATTAGCGCTCTTTGGTCTAGTGACTGCTTTCTTTTTATTTTTCTTCAGTCCACTGGGCCAGGCAGTATTTAGATAGCAATCTTTTTATATACTCTCTTCTTAATCATATTTCAAGGGCCCGTAGTCTAGTGTCCTTGAATTGTGATCGAACTGGAATTCGCTCATCGCATGCCGGGGCTAGAAGCTATGACGTCGCCTCGACATTAAATAACCCTTTAGAAAAATATCGAATTGGCGGAGGTCAAGGGTTCGAAACAGCTTTTTTGCTTACGCAAAACACGCGAAAATCGAAGATTTTCGGTGTCCTGAAAACCTTAGGTTTTCATGAAACCTGGGAAAATGCGGTGAACTTACCTTCGGTCGTTCACCTAGGATTTTGTTGCGCAAAATCAGAAAAGCTGATGAAAATCCCTTCGGGCCCATTTAATTTATTAAAATGAAATCAGAATTATACCAAAAAATCTTTTTTGCAATAATTTTCTTAGCTTTAATATTAGTGTCATTTCTGATAATAAAACCCTTCCTTACTGCTGTGCTTACCGGAATAGTTTTTTCTTATATATTTTACCCATTATATTCAAGAATTTGCAAAAAAATTACAAATAAGAACGTCTCATCTTTAATAGCCTCCATATTGGTCATTTTGATAATAACATCGCCTTTATTTTTCATTCTTAACACAGTATCCAAGGAAGTTCGCATTACACAAACTACTTATAAAATTTTAAAACAGAAAGTGACAAGTAAACAATTTCTGGAAGAGTGCCAATATGATGATAGGCTGATATGCAAAGCCACTAATTATATCTCTGATAAAGCTAATGACCCACAAGTAAGATATTATCTTGATACGACTATTGATAACGCTACTTCAAAAATAGAAAAAATTGCCTCAAATATATTGCTTTCAATTCCGATTTTTTTATTAAATCTGTTTATTGTTTTGTTTGTTATGTTTTTCCTCTTTAGAGATGGGGAAATTTTCATTGACAAAATCGAACGCATCATGCCGTTAAAAGACAAATATAGAAAGCACGTTTTCAAAAGATTAAATAATATGGCTTATGCAGTAATCTACGGAACCATAATAATAGCAATAATCCAGGGGACTTTAGGTGGCATTGGATTCCTTATATTCGGATTGTCTTCTCCATTATTATGGGGGGTAGTCATGATGTTTGCAGCTTTAATCCCTTACATAGGATCTTCTATTATATGGTTCCCGGCATCGTTGATTTTAATATTTAGCGGTTACCTTAATTTAGAGACTACACTGATAATAAAAGGAATTCTGCTTATGCTTTACGGGATATTTGTTGTAGGAACAATAGACAACATACTAAAACCAAAAATAATAGGAGATAAGGGAGGCTTACATCCGGTTCTTGTTTTGCTCGGAGTTGTCGGTGGTTTAAGTTTTATTGGCTTTATAGGGGTAATAATCGGACCAATAATTCTTGCAATGTTAGTTACATTCATTAAAATATACGAAGAAGAAAAGGAGTAGCACCAAATAACAAAATTCATAGTTAAAAATAAAACCATTTTATTGTGAAATAGGTTCTAATTGCTGCTTCTTTTTAATCAAAATGAAAAAAAGAGGTACATTAACTGCATTTTCTATAATCTTCTTACTTATTTTAATGCCGAAAGCTTTTTCAATTTATGAAGAACTGGTTTATTCAGGGACAGTTGAAGATAAGGATGTAGTGAACATAACTGGCAGTGTTTTTGAATTCAGGATAGATTCTGTGAGTAATAAGGTATTTGTAGAAATCGATGTCTCTGGAGTTATAATAGCAGGTGGAGAATGTAAAATAAAAGATAAATTTGATATATGCATAAGTAACATTTCCTTTTCTTACAGAAATTACACAGACTGGTATGATGTGTATAAGACACTTGTAAAGGTATACCAAATCAAATCAACATTAGATATAACTAATTCAATTGAGAAAAGCAATCTATTGATAGATGAAAAAACCACAGCAACGCTAAGTTTTGAAAACACCGCTGATATTGTTGCAGAAGATGTTATTGCGACAATTAAAATTCCCTCCTCTGTTTTAGTTACAGAAGTGGATAGCTGTAAAAAAACATTTGAGAATATCATATTTACTAATGATGTGCACCCAGAGCAGATAAAGAAATGCACTTATAAGATGCAAGGTTTAACTGCAGATGATTTTGAATTAACTGCCGATATTTCTTATTTTGATGGGATAGAACAGATAAATACAACCTCAAACACTATAAGCGGTAAAGTATATAATTATTCATTGAAAATAAGTCCAAAACTGAATAAAAGCAAATTTAATATCAGGGAAAAACTGGATCTAACAGTTAATATCGAGAATGTAAATGACCAATATGATTTAACCATAACAAATTTTAATATAAAAATACCCGAAAAACTTCTGCTCATAAAAAAACCTAGAGATACATATGGCAACAATAGGGTAATAAGCTGGAGTGGTACTCTAGCACCAAATGAAAATAAGGATTTTTTGCTGGAGCTTCAAAGCCTTATAACTAGTAATTATTCTGTTCCAATAGAAGCAAGCTATAAAATAGGTAAATTCTCAAGAACAGAAAAAAAATCACCCAACATAGTGGTTGATTGTGATTGCCCTTATATCCAGCATGACTTTTCCCAGGGAATTGCTGTACCTGAGCAAAGGGTAGATCTTAAAGCATTTGTTAAAAATCCAAGTCCAGTAAACGATTTCAGCAATGTCAAAATAAATTATATTACAAACATTCCTAATCTGCAAAATTTTTCAGTAGCATATACCAAAATAAATCCACTTGAAACCATCAAGGTCTTTGATTCTTCAGTCATCACCCCGCCCTTAAATGAGATTTATTATTTTAATATAACCTCTATTTATGAATCAGCAAGCAATCAGGTTTTTATTGTCAAAGACAACATAATTCTGGAAATCCCGCATAAAGAAGAAATCCCAATTGAGAAAGAAAGCGAAGAGCAAATAGAAGAAGAGCAGCAGGAAGCAGAAGAAATTGAGCCAGAACAGATTGAGGATACAGAACAAGGGAAAGATGTAGCCTTGGGTACAGAGCAAACTGCAGAAGAAGTTGAATCAGATGAAAAAGAAATTATTGAAGAAGAAACACCTGTAACAACACTTAAATCTGAAGAAAAGACATCAATTAAAGCATCTACAATAATCGTTTACATAGCTGCATTGATTCTTATTTTGCCTATATTAATTATATTAAAAAGAAAAAAGAGTAAAAAAGAGAATATAGGAATTAAAACAGAATCCTTTAAACAAGAAGCAGGATATGAAAATTTAGAAAAACAAATAAACGAGCTTGGAAATATTTTTGAAAATAAAAAGCAGGTTGAAGAGAAAGGATTCTTTGGAAGAATTTTTAAGAGAAAATAAATACCATCTATATCAGTTAACTTTAAATAAAATACAATTTTCTATAATCCTGTCACAACTGCCGATGTCGCATAACCTGGCATTGCGCGGATTCTAGTCCAAAACTAGGAGCGTATGCCTTGAGTGAATACTCACTAAGTTCAGGTTAGCCCGTTTCCTTCGGGATATCCCGGTTCAAATCCGGGCGTCGGCGTTTTTATTCTTTCCCAAGAACATAGGCAAATATTAATGGAGCAACAATCGTAGCATCTGATTCTATAACAAATTTAGGAGTGTCAACTGCTAGCTTGCCCCATGTAATCTTCTCATTCGGAACAGCGCCGCTATAACTGCCATAAGAAGTAGTACTATCGCTTATCTGGCAGAAGTATCCCCATAGTTTGCATTCTTCATTAAGGTCCTGTTGTATTAAAGGAACTACACATATCGGAAAATCTCCTGCTATACCTCCACCAATCTGGAAAAATCCTATTGAAGTATCTTTGGAATTTTCTTTGTACCAATCAATCAAAAATGACATCTGCTCTAATCCGGATTTTACTATTTGAATATTTTTTATATGCTCCCCATAGTAATTCCTTTCTTTTGTCAATGCAACAAAAATATTGCCTAAAGTTGAGTCTTCCCATCCAGGAGTCCATATTGGCAGATTCTTTTCACATGCAGCTATCAGCCAGGAATCTTTAGGGTCAATCTCGTAAAATTCTTTTAACAAATCCTGCCGAATCAACTGATACATATATTCATATGGAAAGTATCTTTCATTATTTTGCTCTGCGTTTTTCCAGAGTTTAATTATTTGCTTCTCAATCCTCCTCATAGCTTCTTCTTCAGGTATGCACGTATCTGTAACCCTGTTCATATGCTCGTCAAACAATTCTTTTTCTTCCTTTGGGCTTAATTCCCGATAATTCGGAATACGTTTGTAATGTTTGTTTGCTACAAGATTAAACAAATCTTCCTCTAAATTTGCACCAGTGCAGCATATTGCATGAACCTTGCCCTGTCGAATCATTTCCGCTAAACTTATCCCCAGTTCTGCAGTTGACATAGCGCCTGCTAGTACAACAAACATTTTACCATTAGAATCAAGAAGTTTAACATATGCTTCAGCTGCATCTACAACTGTAGCTGCATTAAAATGCTTAAAATTCTTTTTTATGAAATCTCCAACCGCCCCATAATCCATATTATGAGAAAAAAATCAAGTTATATATAAATTTTTTTGATAAGGGATTTATTTCTTCTTACTAACCGTCTCTAATTCCTCTGTTTTCTCTATCTCCAAAAAAGCATTTGCAAGCTGTTTTCCTCCTACAACCTGAGGTAAAACAACTATTTTAGCACCGACCTTATGCAGCCTGTCAACAGCATGCTCATCCTCTGCTTTTGCTGCCAAATTAAGCTTAGGATTAAGCTCTGTAGCTGTCATTATAAGGTATATATTATCAGAATCCTCTCCTAAAGTAGCAATAAGCCCTTTTGCTTTCTCAATTCTTGCTTTTTTCAGTACATTTGGGTCTAGAGCATCGCCTTGCAGAATATTTTCCCCGGAAGATATTAACCCAGTACACTTTTCCGAATCTTTTTCTATTACAAGATATCTTTCTTTTTTTTCTTTTAATACGCTGCAGACATACTTCCCTAATTTACCATAACCGCAGACAACAGTATGACTTTTTTCCTTTCTCATTCTAACCAAACCTCCTTTTATCCCTCCTAATAATAATCTTGCCTGGCCTTCAAAAACCGCACTGCCCAAAAATATTGCGATATAGAGCACCAAACCAATTCCAAAAGCCAGTAGGACCATAACCAGAACTTTGCCATGAAAAGTTGCAACATTATACTGCGTCCCAACAGTTGTCACAATTAATACAACATGATATAATGAATCAAAAAAACCTACACCTTCAATTATACTAAAAGCATAAGTTCCTGCCCAAATAAGCACTGCAAGAAGAAAAACTCCAAATAGGAAATTTCTAATGTTTGTATCTGCCATTACCCACCTCTTTTTATCTATATATTTCTATATTTATTATTAAATCTTTTGTTTAAATATGGCAGTGTTGAAAATGTAGGTGGCATCAATTCGTGAGCCTTCTTTAATTAATACATTAAAAGCGACAAGGGGGATGTCCCGTGAATTGCGAGCGACTCGCTTAGTCGCTCGTCGCGTTCACGGGAATGTCGCTCTTGTCTAATATATGAAAAAGGCGAACCCGATGCCACCAGAACGATAGTGAAATTTTCAACACTGCCGTTTAAATATATCAAATTTGTAAAACTTTTTAAACAAACTATTTTTCTAACTATATAGTATGACAGATCCAATAATAATAGGAACAGTTGCTTTGGACTCATTAGAAACTCCTTTCGGCAAGGTTAAGGATGTGCTTGGAGGTTCAGCTACTTATGCATCCATTGCCGCTTCCTTTTTCTCAAAACCAGGCATCCTCTCAATTGTTGGAAAAGACTTTCCAAATGAGCATATAAAATTGCTTAATGAGAAAGGAATAAACACTACTGGAATAATAACAGGAGATAAAACATTCAAATGGCAGGGCTTTTATGAATTTGACATGAACGAAGCTAAGACTATAAGAACAGAGTTAAATTCTTTAGAATCCTACAAAGTTGAAGTTCCAGAAATCTACAAAGATGCAAAATATGTTTTTCTTGCAAACATAGATCCTGAGCAGCAACTGGAAGTAATAAACTCCATAAAAAAACCGGAATTGGTTGTCATGGACACAATGAACTTCTGGATTGAGCATAAGCGCGAGCAGCTGCTCAAAACAATAGACAAGGCAGACATACTTGTCCTTAATGATGGTGAGGCAAGGCAATTATTTGATACACCTAACTTGGTAAAGGCTGCAAATGCTGCTTTAAAATTACATACTAAAGCAGTCATTATAAAAAAAGGCGAGCATGGAGCTTTATTGTTTACAGACAATAAGCATTTCAGCGCTCCTGGCTACCCATTAGAAAATATAAAAGATCCTACCGGATGCGGAGACAGCTTTGGAGGCGCTTTAACAGGATATTTAGCAAAAACTAAGGATTTAGATGAAGCAAATTTAAGAAAAGCAGTCGTATATGGCTCTGTAATAGCATCCTTTAATGCAGAAGATTTTTCCATAGAAAGGCTAAGAAAAATCAAACACGAAGACATAGAAAAAAGATATAATGAATTAAAGGCCATAAGAGAATTTTAGATATTAAAAAACATCAAACCTTAACAAACAGTTTCTTAGAAAGGTGTTTTTCAGTTTCTTGATAAAGTAACGTATCATAAAGCCTTATCAATTCTTTAACAGCCTTATTTTCCTCATTTAATTTAAATAACTTAGCCCTGCCTATTTCTCTTGTAGGTTTTACAATTTCTAATTTTAATAATCTGTCCCAAATCCTGTGCAGAGTTGTCCAGCCTATATTGGAGTTTTCTGCTATATCCGATAAAGAATAGTCTAAACCTCTGCCTTCTATCAAAAAATCTAAAACCCTAATTACTGGACTGTCTCCTAAAGCTTCTCTGAAAATTGTTGTTTCTTTCATTTGAATACTAATTAATTATTCAACTATTTAAAACTTTCTATTTTGGTATATTAATATACCTCAATTTAAGATAATGTTTATATACTATATAAAATATTTCTGTTTTCAATGGAAAAAAGAGCTGTTCAGGAAAAAATCTTAAGAAAATTAATGTCAATGAAGCCTGCAAAATGGGGTAACTCACATACCGAGGAAACTAATCTGGTTAAGGGGCTACCATCACATTTAAGAGGAGCCAAAGTTGTTGAAAAGGCAATAAAAGAATTGTTCCAATTAGAATTTTTGACAAAAGCAAGGAAAACAGGAGAATGGCATGTATCTTTAAATCCTAGTAAAAAGGAAGAAATTTATAGATTCCTAAAAATACCACCAACATAAAATGCAACTTATTTATAACAAAATATTTTTGAAGCATAAAACAAACACTCCCTTCAAAATTCTTCCTTTATATTTGCAGTTGCTACCATCGTCATTGTTGCCTGTATTCCTTTCATCTCTTTCCTGAAATTTATAATAAAATCATTAAATTCTTCAACATCCTTGAACTTCAATTTCAGCAATAAATCGTATTCTCCTGTTACGCCAAATATCTCTTTAATGCATTTTTTATTTTTTATTTTGTCATTGATATATTCCGTTGTTCCGCCTTTTATCAGCATAAAAACAATAAAGTTTTCTCCAACAGCCCTATTATTCAGTTTTATTGTAAATTTTTCAATTACTCCTTCCTTGGTAAGTTTTTTAATCCTTTCATGCACTGTGCTTGGCCTTATTCCTGTTTTCTTGGCAGCATCTCTGATCGCTAACCTGGAATTTTGCTTTAAAATATTGATTATTAAATAATCTTTTTTATCTAAGGGCATTTTAAAAAAAGGCTCCCTGAGTTTTTATAGAACACGAATACGTTGGGGATGGTTCCTTCAGAGAGCCAATTTAGAACTAACTTTGTCCAACTAATATATAAACTTTTCCAATTTTGTCCAACTTTTCTAAATATTTCCGGACAAATTTAATATAACTAACAAGAAAAATATATAAACTACTCTATACTCAATTTATATACTGTTTAGTTGAGGGACAAAAAAAATGGATGAAACTGAAAATTATAAGGTAAAAGATCTATCACTTGCAGATTTTGGAAGGAAGGAAATAGAGATAGCGGAAAAAGAAATGCCTGGTTTGATGGCATTAAGGGAAAAATATGGAAAAGAAAAGCCGCTTAAAGATGTAAGAATAATGGGCAGTTTGCATATGACTGTGCAGACAGCAGTTTTGATTGAAACTTTAACAGCCTTAGGCGCTGAAATAAGATGGGTTTCATGTAATATTTTCTCAACTCAGGATCATGCTGCAGCAGCAATAGCCAAATCAGGAGTTCCTGTTTTTGCATGGAAAGGAGAAACCCTGAAAGAATATTGGCAGTGCACCAAAAAGGCACTGGATTTTGGAAATAATAAAGGTCCTCAGCTTATAGTTGATGACGGCGGAGATGCCACTTTAATGATACATAAAGGCGTTGAAGCAGAAAAAGATCCTTCTATTCTAGACAAAAACTACGGGGACGAAGGAGAAGATTTTCGAGAATTGATGGCATGCCTCAAGGAATGTTATTTAGAAGATAAAAGCAAATGGACAAAGATAGTAAAAGAAATCAAAGGAGTTTCAGAAGAAACAACTACCGGAGTCCATAGGTTATATCAAATGAGGGAAAAGAAAAAATTATTGTTTCCTGCAATCAATGTAAATGATTCTGTAACAAAATCAAAATTTGACAACCTTTATGGAGTCAGGGAAAGTTTAGCAGATGGGATTAAAAGAGCTACAGATGTAATGATATCTGGGAAAGTAGTTGTTGTATGCGGTTATGGAGATGTGGGCAAGGGCTGTGCGCAATCCATGAGAGGCTTTGGCGCCAGAGTTATTGTAACAGAAATAGATCCTATCTGCGCGCTGCAGGCAGCAATGGAAGGCTTCGAAGTAAAGACTATTGAAGAGGCTTTGGATGAAGCAAATATCTATGTTACTGCAACAGGCAACAGCGACATTATAAAATATGAGCATATGACAGCTATGAAAGACCAGGCAATTATTTGCAATATAGGCCATTTTGATAATGAGATACAGGTAGCAGAGTTAGAGGAAGCTACAGATGTAAAAAAAATAAACATAAAGCCGCAGGTTGATAAATATATATTTCCTGATGGCCATGAAATATTTTTGCTTGCAGAAGGCCGTCTAGTAAACCTTGGTTGCGCAACAGGACACCCTTCTTTTGTCATGAGCAATTCATTTACTAATCAGGTTCTGGCGCAAATAGAGCTGTGGAAGAACAAATATCAAATTGGAGTCTATGTCCTGCCTAAAATCCTTGATGAAGAAGTCGCACGGTTACATTTAGATAAGTTAGGCATCAGCCTCACAACCCTAAGCAAAGAACAGTCCGATTACCTGGGCATCCCAATAAAAGGACCATACAAGCCAGAGCATTATAGGTATTGATGATTTTATTTTTTTAAAAATTATTGTATGTTAAACCAACGGCTTATTCTTCTTGACATACTTCATCAGATAATCTGGCTGTGTATAATATTCTGCCATTACCTTTCCTACATTATCAACAGTATTTATATTTTGCTTAACAAGCCATTTAAGAATTCTTTCTTTTTCATTCAGAGATTTCTTCAATTCATTTCCTGTGAAACCAGTAAAAAGTTCAATTGTACTAAACAAGCTTTTTGACCTGTTCACTTTACTCGATTTTCCTGACTTTATATCCAACTGTATCAAAACATTTGTTTCAGAATTAGGCAGTATTTCAGAAATCTGGAATGTCTTCCTTAAACCCGAATTCTTCGCTTATTTTTGACACCCTGTAGGATGCAATAACAAACCCAATATATGCAAATACTATAAAGATAAGTTCAGGATATCCTGTAAAGCCGGAAAGAGAAACATCAACATCAGTTACACTCATTATCGTCTGCCATACTGAAAAAATAACAATAAATGCAAGGCATACTGAGAAATTATCTATATATTTCCTTAATGATCCCGGAGAGAGCCTGTTTCTTGCCCTTGACGCAAGTATTAAAGCCCCAATTCCGAAAATTACTGTTGTAATGCTTATAGCAGCAATTGATACCATTTTAATTACCTCCTAAATCTATTCTTGAATCACAAAATTGTGTCAGCTCATCAATTAAAGAATCATCAGCATCCTTCTTTATTGAGATTATAACACCTCTAACTTTCCATTCTCTTATCTTGCCAGCTAAAAAATAAACAAACTTTGCTACAGTGCCTGGTTTGTTAAATACGCTTAAGGTATTTATAGAGTCAAAGAATATGAATTTGTCTTTTGTTTGTAGAGCCTTGACTGCCTGGTCCATGGCAACAGAGATGTCGCTTAATTTTTCAGGAGATCCTATAAACAAACAATTTTTTATTTTCGTATTTTCAGAAACTCTAGTAATCCCATCTATAAAAATTACAAGCCCGGAATCTATTTTGTTCTGCTTCAATAGACTCTGCATTACGTCAAAAGGCTTGTTTAGGGTTACAATAGACACCAGGAGTTTTTTTGTTCGTTAACCAGCAGCTTTAAGATTTCCAGATTGGATTTCTGATAACTTTTAGCATCTACTGTAACAAGAATTATGTAGTCCTTAAGATTTTTTACCTCCTTTTTGAACTTGCTTTTTACATTAATAATCATCACCACTTTTTTATTTTTAACTGCCTAAGAATATATATAAACCTTTCCCTAATTCTACTTGCCAGTAGAACAGTTTTACGTGCCAGTAAAACAGCGTATGGGATGATGTTCGCTTTGCTCAATCACCCGAGACTGTAGCAGTCTCGGGGCATCAAAGATGCCCCCATACACTAGTGTGCAGTTTTACGTTGCCGTAAAACACTGTGGGGTGCTTTGCACCCCACTACTAGTGTGCAGGAATGCACAAATAGAAAGCTTTATATACTAGTTCTATTACTCAAGAGTAGTAATAAAAAGAGTTCTGATAGAGTTTTGGTGGCTAAACATGGAAGAATTTTTTGACGAAGATAATATTGAAATAGAAAACATGAGAGAAGAAAGGAAAAAGATGAAGGACAAAGATTTCGGTAAACTCATCAATAAAAAAGATCTTTCTGACTTTGAGCTGGATGAATTGTTTATGTAGTTGTTGCAATAAACTTTTAAAACAAGCTATTATTCTCAATATCCATGGAAAACTATGATTTAGAGCTAAATAAAGCAGTAGCTGAAATAAAGAAAAATAACGTTAAACTAGTATGCATACAGTTACCAGATGGCTTAAAGCCAAAAGCTCAGGATATTCAGCAATATATTGAAAAAAATACTGATTCAGAAGTTATCATATGGCTGGGAAGCTGCTATGGTGCTTGCGACATGCCTGTAGCAGTTGAAAAGCTAGATGTTGACTTATTAATACAATGGGGCCATAGTGAGTATATCAAAGCTTGGTAAAAACAATAATATTAAAAACAATAAATACAATTTCAATAATTAGAAACAAAGAAGCAAAAACCAATCAATAATAATTAATAATTTAAAAATAAAATTCACGCAAAAATCGAAGATTTTTGGTGTCCTGAAAATCTTTGATTTTCATGACATTGAAAAAATAATTAATCATTGTAAATAAAAATAATAAAAAAATTGAATAAAAATATTGTAAAAAATGCCAACTAAAAAAATAATCCTTGGGACAGACCACGCAGGATTCGAACTCAAGGAGGAAATAAAAAGATTTCTTGTTAAGGAAGGCTTTGAAGTTGGAGATGTAGGTGCACACAAATTTGATGCAAATGATGATTACCCGGATTTTATTTTTGAGGCAACAAAAAAGGTTTCAGAAGATAAGAATAACAGAGGAATAATATTTGGAGCTTCCGGGCAGGGAGAAGCCATAGTAGCAAATAAAGTCAAGGGAATAAGGGCTGCTGTATATTATGGTCAAAATATAGAAATTGTGAAGCTTTCAAGAGCTCATAACAATGCCAATATTCTTTCTTTAGGTGCAAGATTTCTAAAAAAGAAGGAAGCAATAGAAGCTGTAAAACTTTGGCTTAAAACTGAATTTAGCAAAGAAGAAAAACATAAAAGAAGAGTAAAGCAAATTTCACAAATAGAAGAAAAAACATGCAAATAACCTATCTAACCTTTTTTTTGGCATCAATAATTGCTTACTTAGGTTTACTATTTGGGGTAATCTTGATTAAGCTTGCTCCTGAAGAACAAAAACCAGGAAAAAAATATTTTATTCTGCTCAAGAAAATATTATTCTTGTTCATTATAGCATTCTTATCATTTTATTATAAAATTAATTTCATATTTTTGATATTATTATTAATCTTTATAATTGTTTTAATGCTGAATAAAAAACTGAACTTAGACAAATCAGCGCTTGTTTATTTACTGCTGGGGATTATATTCTATTTAAGCAGCAAAATCCCAGATTTGTTTGTCATAGAATCAGTTCTTATTTTTTTATATGGGGTTCCAAATGCTTCATTAATCTTTAAAAGAAAAAATTATTATGAAGTTTTTGTTAAAAATTTGTGGTTTTTTATTCCAGTAATATTGCTTTATTTTATATTTTAACTGCATCTTGGATTTTTCCAATTCTTACCACTTTTCTTTTCTTATACCCACATAGAAAGCAGTATGATTCACAATAATATGCAGTACAAAACTCAACAACAAAATTATTATTACCTTATCCAATGACAAAATAACCAAAGGATAAACAAAAATCAAAGCCCCTATAATAAAATCTGTCTGATCCCATGGAATAAAGGATTTTCCAGGCTCATAATCTAATCTTCTTTTTACAAAGCTCTCAATTAAATCACCAAAAACTGCTCCAAAACCAATAAGAAAACCTATTAACAACCAATTTGAATAATCAATGATTGCTAAATCAACCAATATATTATTACTATAAAAAATAAATTGTATGAATGCTGTTATAATAGCAAATATAATGCCAAAAATGAGCCCCCTAAAAGTCTTGTTTTTTCCGAATATAGCCTTATTGTTTATTTTTTTGTCAAAATCAATTGGAATTTTTAAATTATTGAATATCTTTTTCACTATAACCGGAGCCATATTCGCAAAATAAGCCGGTAAAATAAAGTAAAAGCATTGCAGTATCAAATTTAGCATTTTATTAACAGAGTCTTTTTCTTAAAAAGCTTAATGCTCCTCCAAAAGGGCCATATAAAGTTGTACCATTAACTTTTGTTTTTTTATTTTTTAAAGCTTTCCTTAAATTTCCCTCAAATAAGGTATAAGCAGTTGCAACCTCAAACTTGAAATGTGAATCACTTCCTCCTGTTTTTGCAATATTAAGCTTATCTGCAGCATTATTGGCTTTTTCATTATCCCCTGGCAAAGTTCTTGCATTAAAAACTTCTATAGCATCAATCTTATTTTTTATTGCTTTAAAAGGCAATTTAAATTTATGCCCTGCAGCCAATGCAGTCCTGAATGGATGCGGTATTACTATTAACCCATTCTGTTTCTTAACCTCACCCGCCATCTGGAAAAAATCAGTTGACTTTATTGGCTTTTTTATATAATAAGCAAGAACATCTCCCTGTGCTGTAGAAACCTCTTCTCCAACAATAACCTCGAAATTCCTGTCTTTGTTCAGCTTCTTTGCCTTTAATGCTCCTTCTATTGTATTATGGTCAGTAACAGCTATTCCATTAAGGCCTCTTTTTTTAGCTGTCTTTAACAAAACCTCAAGCTTCATATTACTGCATTTAGAGTAATTAGTATGCACATGCAAATCGTATTTCAGCATACTAATAGAAAACAAGATAATGATTAAAAAGTTTGTGATTCTTTATCAATAACGCCTTCTGGGAAATCTAGGTCTTCCGGATGACCTTGACCCGCTAAATGAACTTCCATGCCCGGATGACCGTGGCCTATCAGAACTCCCACGTCTTCCGTATGACTGAGAATCAGATGCCCTTGGTCTTCCATGAAATCCTGACTTTGGCCTGTCAGAACTTCTTCCACCATACGAATTTGAACTGTTAGAACTCCTTCCGCCATAAGATCTTGGCCTACTGCCTTGATAACCTCTTGAAGGTCCTCTGCTTCCAGAACCACCTCTAAAACTTCCTCTGCTACTAAAACTTTTTCCGGAATTAAACCTTAGCCTTGGAAAATCTTCCAAAGGAAGCTGTTTAACCTCAACAGGATATCTGTTCAGTATTTCCCTGAAAACATCATGGTCTCTTTCGCTTAACAAAGTAATTGCTTTTCCTGTTTTTCCTGCTCTTGCCGTCCTTCCAACCCTGTGCACATATTCCTGGGAATCCTGGGATAAATCATAGTTAAAGATATGGCTGACATCCTTAATATCCAAACCTCTGGCTGCAACTGCTGATGCAACAAGAATATTAGGCCTTCCTTTATGAAAATTTTCTATTGTTTTTAACCTTCTATTCTGGCTTAATTTGCCATGAATCATATCAGCTTTTATTCCATTATCCCTAAGATTTCTTGTAACCATTTCAACAGTTGACCTGGCAGAACAAAAAATTATGGTTAAGTCTTTTTCCTCCTTTTTTAATAAATGCACTAATAAAGAGAATTTCTCATATTGCTTTACATCATAGTAATATTGTTCAAGATATTCTTCCTCTACATGTGATTCTGTTTGTGCAGTTATCGGATCATTCATGTATTCCTGCTTTAATTCATCTATCTCATTTGAGATTGTTGCTCCAAACAATAATGTTTGCCTTTCATTTTGTGTTTTATCTAAAATTCTTCTTATATCTTCAATAAAGCCCATCTCAACCATCTTGTCAGCTTCATCTAAAACAACACATTTTATTTTATCTAGTTTTAAATCATAGTTCTCTAAATGATCCAGTAATCTTCCTGGTGTGCTGACAATGATATCTGCTCTGGCTATAGCCTCTATCTGCGGGTTAATTGAAACTCCGCCGTAAACAGTTGCTACTGAGAATTTTACGTATTTCCCGAATTTCTTTAATTCTTTAGAAATCTGGACAGCCAATTCTCTTACTGGAGCAATTATTAGGTATTGCACTCCCTGTCCAGACTTTACATTTTCCAGGATTGGAACACCAAAAGCAGCTGTCTTTCCAGAGCCTGTCTTTGATATGCTTATTACATCCTTGCCTTGTTTTATCAAAGGTATCGCTTTTACCTGTATTTCAGTAGGCTCTTTAAGCCCCATTTCCTTTAAACCCTGAACTATATCTTTGTTTATATTTAATTCTTCAAATATCATTTTATCTATCCTTCTTGAATAAAAAACGCGCGTCTTGAAATCTCTCAACTGCACGTGAAACAGAAAAAGTAAAGTTAGTCTCTATACTCTCTGTTCCCTCTATTCAATCTATATACTAGACTATATACATTGTTTATAAATGTTTGGGTTTTTGAGAATAAAAGGTTGCATAACCTCCGTTACACGACCTTTTTGCCACCAAACACAAACCCATTTACAGAATTTTCAATTAATCTGAGGAACGATTTCTATAACAATAGTATACAATTCCTTCTGTGACTCTAGTAGCCACTTCATAAGCAGTTCTGATGGTTAATGCAAATGCAGTTGTTTCTCCTATATTAGATACATCAGAACCTTCCTTATTTGTAGAGGCCCATCCAAAAATAACTGGAAGATAGTACTTACCTAGTCCATCCATAAAAGAAAACCCTTTCTGCCTTGGTTCAGATCTTGAATCATGCTTAATATTCCTTATTGCATTAAAGACTCCAATGCCACCTCCAACAGCAACTGGAAGTGTTACACTTTCTGCTAATCTAACCAATTCAATATCTTGCATTATTTCTACTAAATCCATTATTAAAAGGAAACGAATTCAATTTAAAAATTTTTGTTTTTACAGAATTCTCACTTACACAACGCCCAACCACAACCTTTGCAAGAAACACAACCTTCCTGTATCTGGGTCTTTGCACCGCAATCAGGGCATATTTGATGTTTTGCTTTTCCTGTTATCTTTGTGGTTAAGTTACCGGAAGAAATATCTTCTGTTCCATTAGTGCCATTATCATCAGCTATAGTCTGTGGAGCTTCAGGAACTTCAGTAACTGTTGCAGCTTCTTTAACCTCAGTTCTCTTTTTGCCAGCAACCAAAACCTGATTCTTAATAGAACTGTCACGAAAAACAGTAACTCCTTTACAACCAAGTTTATGAGCTAAAACATAGCTTTCCTTCATGTCGTCAACAGTAGCATCAGCAGGAAAATTATTTGTTTTAGAAATAGAAGAATCTACCCATTTCTGAACAGAAGCCAAGGCACGAATGTGACTCTCAGGAGTCATTGAAGTAGCAGTTACAAAAACCTTCTGCAATTCAGAAGGAAAATCCAAAAGACCTTCAACAGAACCATTATTTGAACAAATCTCTTCCATAAGCTCATCAGAATACAATCCTTCTTTTTTCAAAACTCGCTTAAAAGCAGGATCAATATAATAAAAACTTCCAACCTTGACATTCTTCTCAAAAGCCAAAGAAAATACCGGCTCAATTCCAGAGCTACAACCAGCTATCATAGATATCGAACCAGTAGGAGCAATAACCGTTGTAAAGCCATTCCTTATTCCGTAAGTTTTTATATCCAAAGCAACTTTGTCCCAGTCAAAATCCCACTCCTCCTTAAGCTCAAAACCCCTAACAGGCATTTTACCGTCTTTATAGAAGCTTTTGTCAAAATAAGGCATTTTACCCCGAACCTTAGCAAGATCAACACTAGCCATTTTAGAATGATACTCAATAAACTGCATAATTTTTTCTATAAACTTTCTGCCTTCATCAGAATCATAAGCCAGCCTTAACTCATACAATAAATCACCCAAACCCATAACACCCAAGCCAATCTTACGAGTTAACAAACTCATTTCCTCAATCTGCTTCAAAGGAAACTTGTTGATATCAATGACATTATCCAATAACTTAACACTTTTATGCACAACATCCTTTAACCCATTCCAGTCATAATATACATTACCATCTAAATCTTCTTTTGCAAAAGCCCAGACATTAATCGAGCCTAAATTACAGGGCTCATTAGGATATAAAAGCACCTCTCCACAAGGATTAGTTGTAACAATAGGCCCCAGTGAATCGAAAAAAGGATTATATTTATTGCACATGTCATAAAATATAACCCCGGGCTCAGCGCTTTCCCATGCCTGATAAACAAGAGTGTCAAACAGCATCTTAGCGCTTATAGTCTTAACAACTTCCCCATTCCGGGGATTAATCAAAGGATACGGTTTGTCATTCTCATAATACTCCCAGAAATCACCCATCAATAAAACTGATATGTTAAAATTAGTCAAAGCCTTATTGCCTTTTTTTGCAGTTATAAACCTCTCAATATCAGGATGGTTGCTGTTCATAATTCCCATATTTGCACCGCGCCGAATACCGCCTTGCTTTACAACCTCTGTCATTGTATCAAACATCTTCATAAAAGACAATGGACCAGAAGCAGCGCCGGATGTAGAAGAAACAAAATCCCCTTCTGGCCTTATGCTAGAAAAATTAAATCCAGTTCCTCCACCGCTTTTATGGATAATAGCAGTATACTTCAAAGTATCCATTATCCCTTCCATGTTGTCATCTACACCTAAAACAAAACATGCCGATCCCATCCCCAAAGAATTTCCAAAATTAGCAATTGCAGGAGTATTTGGCATAAATTTCTTTTCAACCATTAAAGAATAAAACTCCTCAACATTTGCTTCATAAGAAGAAAAATAACCCTGACCTAACAACTCTAAAAACTGGCTCCAGGAAACCTTCATCTTTCTGTCATTATTATACCTTTCATATATTCTTCTTACACCTTCCATATGAAATTGGTTTAGCTTGAATTTCCCTATGGAAAATTTGTTGTCATTATCTTCAGGTTTAAAATTAGCTATCTCATAGGTATTCTGCTTCCCATGAATATCATAAACTTTCTCATCATAGAAAATATCAGGTATAGCTGAATGAACAGCCACGCGAGTAAACAGTTCTTTAGGAGTTTCAATTAATTTTCCATCTTCACCCTTTCTTAAATATCTTGATTTCAAGACCCTTAAGGCATTAACATCGAACTTCTTATCAACCTCATCTAAATAATCCTTATCAAGGACCTTCATCTTCTGATCACGCAATTCTGCACGTTTCTGCCTGTAAACAATATATGCCTTAGCTGTCTGAGCATGCCCTGCCTCTATAAGCACCTTTTCAACCATATCCTGTACATGCTCAACTGTTGGAATTCCCTCAACATGCTTTTGCAGCTCTTCATCTACTTTAGCTGCTAATCTCTTTGCTTCTTCAGCATCTTTGCCTCCAACAGACCTTGCAGAATTAAAAATAGCGTTCGCTATCTTCTCTTCCTCGAACTTTACCACACTTCCATCCCTTTTTTTTATCTCAGAAATTGCCATTTTTACTACCAGATATAAACACTACATATAGTATATGATATAGTTAATACACACTATATGTTGTGTCTAGCACCATTTTTCAGAAACAAGGTTATATTTAAATTTTTCGGAAATTAAAATTTAAGCTCGAAAAAATTTTATTTATCACTAAACTCCATCATCGTGTCTGTACAATCTACCAAAAACCTCTCAAAAAAATCTTCAAAGTCATCCTCTTCAGATGGATTTTCTCTTTTCATACAAAATACCTTCCTGCTTAATTTTATTTATCTCATCATGCATTATCAAGATATGCATATCTAGATTCATCACCCAGCATCATATCCTCGCAGTCTCTGCATATGTATGGATCGCTATGGCCGCTTTTTAAGATCATAATCCCACAACTTATACACTTCTTTCTTTGCATGCTACCACTCCCAATCTTTACACATAAGCCTCATCATAGCCTTTCATAAAGCCCACTTCACTAGGACTTAACTCATCATCATCCAGAAGTTGTTCTCTTACGTCTTCAGAGTATATGCTATCATCCTCTACATTTGGATCTATATCTTCATCCCACAGAAAATTATTTCCCATAACCATCACCTCTCCATTTTTATATATTTTTTACACCAGCTTTATAATCATTAATGAAAAGTATTAAATATATATAGTTGCCCTCTATACTATATATGGTATATATTAATCATATACCTAATATTACCTAAGGGGTGGTCAATATCGATTATAGAAAGTTAATAGGCTTTAGTAAAGGCTCTTTTGTTGTAACTATGCCCAAATATTGGGTTGAAAAGCATAATTTAAAAAAAGGGGATATGATAAGCATTGAAGAAGGCAGTGATGAGCTGGTTTTTTATGCTGGTGAAAAAGAGACAAAAAAAGAAGAAAAATCTATTTCTATAAGTGCTGAGGATAAAAAATTAAGCATGATAAAGGCAGAAATAGTTTCATCTTATCTTAACAATTACAATACAATTGAGATTTTTTCTAAAACTCTCGAAGATGATGCACCTGTAATTAAAGGTATATTAAGGAATCTTTCTGGAATGGAAATTATTGAACAGACAGGAAAAAGAATAGTTGCAAAGGACCTTATTGATGTAAGCAGCATTTCAATACAAAGCATAATCAGAAGAATGGATGTCATAACAAGGTCAATGATTGATGATACTATCATGTGCATGCAGGGAAAATGCAATCCAAAAAGCATTTTACACAGGGATACAGATGTTAACAGGCTTTATTATCTTGGCTTTAGAGTAATAAAGAACGCAATGGAAAACCCGATGTTAATGAATAAATTAGAAACAAATCCATGGAGACTTCTTAGCGATAAGATGATCCTGTCAAGAATAGAAGAGATTGCTGACAGGCAAAAAAGAGTAAGCAGGCTGCTTGCAGAAGCAGAGTTTAAAGATAAAATACTGGAGGAGTTTAAGCAAATAAGCAACGAAATAAAAGAAAGATACAATAATGCAATGAAAGCTTATTACAATAACGATAAAAAAATAGCATATGATATAGAAATAACAACTAAAAATTATATTGAGAAATGCGATAAGTTTCTTGAAAACATTAGTAAACTATTGTCTGTTGAAATAAAAAAAGGCTCTGAAAAGCCAACTGTATTATCAAAAAAAAACTTGGTGCCTATTTACAAGATTCTTGATTATACTAAATCAAATGTTACTTTTATTAAGTATATTGCAAGAGCAGTTCTTAATATGGATTAATACCTTTCAAAAAAATTCTTTTGCCTTTTTTATAATCTGTTTAATCATTTAACACAACTTTTCTATTTCCCTCAACAACTTCTCCAATTATCTGCGACTTAAAAGCATACTTTGCAAGCATCTTTAATATTCTATTAGCATCATTTTTATCAGCAATAAGTATAAACCCAATGCCCATGTTAAAGACCCTGTACATCTCTTCATCATCAATCCTTCCTAATTTCTGGATTAAAGAAAATATAGAATTCACTTTCCAGCTTTTTTTCAATAACTCAACAGAAACATCTTTTGGAAGAATTCTTGGAATATTACCAATAAGGCCAGAGCCAGTTATATGGGCCATTGCTTTCACATTAAACTTAGTAAGAATTTCAGACACAGGATTCAAATAACTCAAATGAACCTTCATCAACTCATCCTTTAACTTGCATCCAAGACGTTTGTCATCCAATTTTAATTTAGCATGATCAAGTAAAACCTTAAGAGCCAGAGAATACCCATTAGTATGCAGCCCATTGGATGATAAACCAATAACAACATCTCCTTTTTTTACACTAGAAACATTAATTATTTTCTTCTTTTTTACAGAACCAACTATAAAACTAGCCAGGTCATATTCTTTTTCCTTGTACAATCCAGGCATTTCTGCTATTTCTCCACCAATTAAAGCGCAGTTATTCTCTTTGCAGGCAATTGAAAGCCCTTTCACAATTCCTTCAATAACTTCTGGATAAACTTTTCCACAGCCAATATAATCCAGAAAGAATAATGGTCTTGCACCCATAACTAAAATATCATTGACGCAATGATTTACTAAATCCTGCCCAACCGTATCATGCCTGTTTGTCAAAAAAGCTAATTTTAATTTTGTTCCAACGCCATCTGTACTTGATACCAAAACATTATCATTATCAAATTGATATAACCCCCCAAAACTTCCAACATTTGACAAAACATTGGAATTATAGGTTTGTTTTGCATATTTTTTTATCCTATTTACTGCGCTATTTGCCAGTTCAATATCTACTCCAGCATCCTTATACATAATGGGCTTTATGACCTTCTTTAATGTTTCAACTAATTTATTATTGCCGTTTAATCTATAATATATTGAATTTGCCTTCTTTGAACTTAAAAGAACCCCAATGTCCATCAATTCCTTTAAGCTACTGCATAAAACCTGAGGAGAGATTTCAATTCTATTTAGAATCTCATTCACATAAAATTCATTTGATGGATTTGATATAAAGAATTCTATCAATTTGGTATACTTATTCTTAAATAAAAAGTTAATATTCATTTCATTTTCTGACATGATAATGTGAGAATAAGTAATGATATTTAAATGTTTCTACTTCTAGATTATCGTTCCCCAATTTGTTTAGGTGGGATGGCTGGATCTGGGGTTATAATACTCTCAATCGGTTCAATGTCAATTGGAGGAATATCTTCTTCTGCTAATTGTTCTGCTTTTGAACTTCCAATTGTTTGGCATTCTCCACTTTCCATAGTAATTTTGTCTTCAGAAACAGAAAAACAAACCTTAGCATTACCACCAAGCCAAATATCTTCGCTAATAATTGATTTAGCACCTACTGTTATAGTCCAATCTCCAACTTCTTCAAATTTAACTCTTGCATTAAAACTTGCAGGATTTTCTAAATTACCTATCCATTCTGTATCGCCACTAACAAGAGTTATACCTTTAGGTAATTCTATTTGTGCTGTAGTATCGTCATACGAATTACCATCTAAAGAAGAAATAGTAACAATTAAATCTGTTTCACCCCCCAATTTCAGTATCTCAGTAAAAGCTTCTACAGTCAATTTTACAGAAATTGAAGATGATGGTGAAGATACAGATTCTATAATAAAAGGTTCATTCTTTACAGGCTCAATAGATTTTGTGCACCCTACAATAAGCACGGCTAATACCATAAGGAGTAATATTGTTATTAATAATTTCATTAAAAAGTATTATTAAATTAAGTGTTTAATATTTTTTTGTTTTCTTCCATTATGAATAATAATACTTACCCTTCTCTTTCTGCTCCCTATCTAACCTGGAATTAAGCTTATTGATCCTGGGCATTGAGCTATCTTTATCCCTGCGCAAAGTTATTCCTAACTTCTCCAAGAACATATTCATGCCATCTTCCATTGAAAAAGGACCTTTAACCATTCCATCTTTTGCAGGAACACCATCAAAAACCATTAATTTATCGCTTAAATAATCCAAAAACAAAAGATCATGGTCAACAACCAATGCAGATTTATTTTGCAGCTCCATAAAGTCCCTAATAACCTTAGAAACAATTAATCTTTGCTCAATATCTAAATAAGCACTAGGCTCATCCAAAAGAAACAGCTCAGCATCTCTTCCAAGACAATAAGCAATTGCAACCTTTTGCAATTCCCCTCCAGATAATTCATTTAATTTCTTTTCAAAAAGCGGTTTTAAATTCAAAGGATTAATTATTTGATTAGTAAATTTCGAAATAGCATCATTCAAAACAACCATAACCAGTTCATCACTGGATTCCAGATATTGAGGTTTATAGCTTACCTTAACATTTCCATTTAACTTTCCTTTATCTTTTTTAATATCATCAGCAAGAATTCTTACAAAAGTTGTTTTTCCTATTCCATTTTCTCCTAAAACTCCAATAACCTCCCCTTTATTTACACTGCCGTCTTCTGCGCTTAAAGAGAATTTTCCAAGCTTTTTTCCAACTCCACTCCAGGAAATCAACTCATCATCTTTTTTCTTGGAAAATGTTTTTCTTGCCTCAAATTTTACCTTTTTGTCCCTGAACCTGATATTTTCTTCTTTTAAGTAACCGCCTAAATAAACATTAATTGCATTTTTAGTTGGCTTAAATCCAGAAACACTGCCATAAACATCTTCTGAACCGTACATTATAT
Organism: uncultured Methanosarcinales archaeon; assembly: GCA_964611745.1. Taxonomy (GTDB): domain Archaea; phylum Nanobdellota; class Nanobdellia; order Woesearchaeales; family GW2011-AR4; genus JACPJP01. The sequence goes on from CAZTBE010000005.1 coordinate 45,044, forward strand.
GCGCTACATCCGTCATATAATCGAAAATTATCAAGTCGTGCTCAACAACAATAACAGCAGTTTTTTCATCAGATAAATTCCTGATAAACCTGCTTACATTCATTCTTTGCTTGATATCAAGATAGCTTGTAGGCTCATCAAAAATATACAGATTAGATTTCTTAAGAACAGTAGCAGCTATAGCAACCCTTTGCAGCTCACCGCCAGAAATCTTTTCAATATTATTGTCTAATATATCAAAAATCTCAAGCTCTTTTGCAACTTCCTCTAATTTTCCCTTTTCATCAACTTTTTTCAACAAATCTTTGACTTTTCCTTTTGTTTTTTTAGGTATAAAATCAACATGCTGCGGCTTATAGCTTACCTTAATCTCTTTTTTCTCAACTTTTTCAAAAAATGCCTGTGTTTCAGAACCCTTAAAGAAATCAATTATCTCTTTGTAATCTGCTTTTTTATCTAATTCACCAAAATTTGGCTTAAGCAAACCACCAAGAACACTTATAGAACTTGATTTACCAATACCATTAACACCTAAAACACCAACAACTTTCCCAAACAAAGGAGTTGGCAAGCTGTACAAAGCAAACTTATTCTCTCCATATCTATGAATAGGAGTTTTATCCAACACTTCAGGCAAATTAACAATCTTTATTGCATTTGGAGCTGCTTTAGTGCAAATCCCGCAGCCAATGCATGTAGCTTCATCTATCTTAAGGAAACCATCCTTCTCTACAGTAATGCATTCTACCCCGGATCTGTTGACAGGACATAAACTCTGTATATACAGGTTCTTTTCTTTGTCCTTTAACTTCTCATTATCAACAACAGCTATACGTTTCATATTCTAAAGCAAGAAATCATGTTTTATAAATGTTGTTTTATTTAAACAAAGAAACAATCCAATTCCATAACCTTGCAAAAAAACCCTTCCCCCCTTGCTCCAGAGTTGTCAAACCAGTTACCGGCACAATGCTTGCATCACATCCTGTTACATTATTCCAGGTAGTTCCTAAGGGGCATCCGCATAATCTAGAGCTGGTATCATCCTTACTGGTCAATAAAAACCTGCCGCCAGTTTTTGCGCATTTATAGAGCTCGCATGCCTGATCCAGATTTTTAAAATCTGTTGTATAGCCAATATTCTCTGTATAGTTTTCCGGCCTCGGATTAAAATGTTGTGCATCACCAGAAAAATAATATTTGCATTCCAAAGTTTCAGAATTCGCTATGAATATCGGAGGTCCAAATTCCTGAGAATAGACAGTATTCACTAGAAGAACAAACAAACAAAAAAATAATATTAAACTCTTCCACCCCATTTTACTGAAACCATTAATAGTTATATATATAATTTTTTATTTATTGATGTTATTTTTATAAATTTCAAAGCTACTTGTCTTTTTCCGCTACATTTAAATAAATATCAATATAACCCAAATTTAATATGAAATGTGAAATCTGCTCTAAAAACATAGAACCCACATTCATGGGAAAGATACTAGGTACATATGTAAAAGATGATAAAGGCAAAAAACACACTATTTGCTTTGAATGCCAGAAAAAATTCAATAACGACAAAGCAAAAATTTTAGAAAATATTAAGTAAGGTTCTTATTCTCTTATTATAACGCCTCGGTAGCTCAGCTAGCTAGAGCAGCAGACTCGTAAAATCAAGGTTTCCTTGATTTGCTCAGAAATCTTGGATTTCAGACATCTGCAGGTCAGGGGTGCAAAAACCAAAACAGATTTGCAAGTCCCTTTCGAGGCTTATTTTATTTTCTTAACCCTCACAACCCCATTAATCTTAGAAATATAATCAACGACTTCTTTTGGCACTAAACTCTGCCAATCCTCATCTTTAAGAATCCTGTTCCTTATTATAGTGCTGCTCACACCTTTTAACATATTGACCCTTTTTACCTCATATTTTCCTTTAAAGCACTTTTCTGTCCATTTATTGCCAGTATAAACAATATCAAACTTAGGAACTAAAGTTTCAATGTGCTCAACCCATTTTTTATCATTGCCTAAATCAGGTATAGTAAAAACAATATATTTTCTTATATTATTATTTGGCAAAACTATATTAATCATTTCAGCTCTTTCCTTAGCAGTAAAAGGATTCTCTTTTGTATGGTCTTCATTGCTGCTCCCAATGCCTATTGTAAGATGATTAACTTCCTCCAAAGCAGTCTTTATATCCTGCAGATGTCCTAGATGGAATGGCTGGAACCTTCCGATGAATAAACCACGTTTCATTATTTTATCTATTCCTATTATCTATATAAATTTTGTTAAAAAATTGCAGATAAATAATTATTCCAATAAGAATATAATTGTCAATAATGTTTATTAATAAGAATAAAAATCAAAATTATGTTTTAAAAAATGAGCTCAAAACAAGATTCACGTTTGACGGACCGAGTTGGTGATATTTTAATACACCAGGAAGTAAAAAGATCAACTGTACAATCAGAGATAGCAGATGCAATAGCAGGAACTAGTGCAATTGTTGGAGGAACCTTAAATAAGAGTACAGAATTATACGGCTTGAGAGTATTATCAGAATTGGGTTGTACTGAATCACAATTACGAGTACTAGCTCAGGACTTTAATACAAGAGGCCAGGAATTTGCGGGTACATTACCTCACCCTTATAACCATGACTTTCCACAAATTGATTATTTCGATATGCAAAATGGAATTGGTTTTGATCGATATAAAGCTGATGAGCAAAAAAATGAACAATAAATTTACCCTTTAAACTTATCATCTATAAATATTCTATATTACAAACCATAAAATAATCTTCAGAAAACTCTAACTACAGTTGGCATATCTCTCTTATGCTTATTTGCCTCAATTCTCTGGAAAATATTATCAACCTTTTCCTTTTCAAATCCTTTTTCAATAATATTCAACATAGAATTATCCTCTTCATAAAGCTTCAAAATCTTATCCAGTTCTTCATAAGAAATCCCAAGCTCTTCTTCATCTGTCTGTCCATGATAAAGTTCTGCTGTTGGAACCTTATTTATTATTTTTTCAGATATTTTCAAAAATCCAGCAACTTTTTTCACTTCTGTCTTGAATAATTCCCCAATAACTTCTATATCAACAGCCCCATCCCCATACTTGGTAAAATATCCAAGTAAAATCTCTGTCTTATTAGAAGTTCCAATTACTAAGGCATTATGGGTATTGGCATAATTATATAGAACAACAGCCCTTATCCTTGAAGCAATATTCATTTCAGCAATCTTACTCTGTTTCCAATCCAATTTCTCAAACTCTTTAATAAAATCATTAATAAATATTAAAGAATAATTTATACTATTCAATGTACAGAATTCAACAGCATCTTTAATATTTTCTTCAGAGCTTAAGCCCTTCAAAGGCATGATTAATCCATGAACATTTTCTTTCCCAATTGCATCTGCAACAAGCTTTGCGCTTAAAGAAGAGTCTATTCCGCCGCTTAAACCAATAACTGCTTTCTTAATGTTATTTCTATCAAAATAACCTTTAATTCCAATAATCAGTTTTTTATACACTGTTCCATTATCCATGTTAATAGTCTCGAGACCTAATTCGATTTAAAAATGTTTTTAAAGCTCCATACGTTTCTCTGACGAATGAAACTAGCAGCATTAATATCAGGAGGAAAGGACAGCATTTATGCAGCCTTTAAAGCCTCGAAACATAATAAAATTGCTTGTTTAATCAGCTTTAAATCAAAAAGAGATGATTCTTATATGTTCCACATACCGAATATTGATTTAGTCAAGCAGCAGGCAAAAGTCATGAATCTGCCGTTATTATTTATAGAATCCTCTGGAATAAAAGAAAAAGAACTCAAAGATATAACAAAAGCTTTGAAAACAGCAATTAAAAAATATAAAATAAATGGTGTAGTTTCAGGAGCCTTGGCCTCAAATTACCAAAAAGAGAGGATAGATAAGATATGCAATGAATTAAAACTAAAATCAATAGCTCCATTATGGCACATTAACCCAGAACAATACCTTAAGGATCTTATAAAAAATAACTTCAAAATCATTATAACCGGAATTGCTGCTGATGGATTAAATAAGGATTTTCTTGGAAAAGAAATCAATAACGATTTTATAAATATTGTAAAAAAATTAAACATTCATTTAGGGGGAGAAGGAGGAGAATATGAATCACTAGTTCTAGACTGTCCATTGTTCGATAAAAAATTAAAGATAAAAAAAGCAAAGATTGAGATGGAAAATTACTGTACTGGAAAATTCATTGTAGAGGATGTTGAATTAGTAAGAAAATAATTTATTTCTTTAATATTGAAGATTTGTATATTCCCGGCTTAAAGGATTTTGCCCTTACTATTTTTGCAGTTATATTGAATTTTTTAAGTTCATTTTTTAATGCGTCTTCAGAAATTGTACTTTGATCATACCCTAAACAAACAATATTAGGCTTAAACTCTCCAAGAACCTCAAAAATATCATCCTTATGCCCCAAAACAGCTTCATCAACAAAATCTAATCTTTTAACCTGCCTTAACCTATACTCCTCATCATGTTTTGCCTTCCTGCCTTTAAACCTTAAAATATTCTCATCTTTAGCAACTATAACAATCAAATGCTTACCATAACTTCTAGCTTCCTTAAGATAAGCTTCATGCCCTTTATGCAGTACATCAAAAGAGCCAAACGCCATTACTTTTTTCATAGTAAAAGTGATTTTAAGGTATTTTAAAAATATTGTGAATTATTTTTTACTCATGGTGAAATAGAACACTGTAAGCAAAGCCTTATTTGGAGGTATTAAGAATTCATAATGGTCATTACGGTTTATAGGAGTAAGCCCTTGAGGAT